>NZ_MUFJ01000007.1:0-111930 GCF_001996245.1 Salinivibrio sp. MA607
GATATAACTGGATATAACTGTGTCCGCGCCTGTTCTTTTCAGCTCTTGAAGGAGAAAGAAGGTATTACCACCAGTAACATAGATATAGTCATTCTTTTTGAGCGTACTATCTATTTTTTCTTTGGTTGCCGTTGAAATTTCAAGTTCGTCAACAATTAGCCCGCGTTCTTCAAGGGCCTTTTTGCCAGCATCCACATAAAATGTAACATCTTCGACAAGACTCGCCGTAGGTATGAATGTAACAGTTTTTCCTGCGCATTTTTCCTCGGCGAACTCCACGAATAAATCTGCCACATCCACGAAAGATGAAGTTAAAAAAATCTTTTTCATTACATCTCCTTTCTTCCCGAACACTTTTCTAGAAACTTAACGCCACGCTCTGCGGCAATTTCGGAGCGCAGCGGAAAAATTGTCCGCCAGCAGCGCTTTGTTAGCTTACATGGTACGAAGCTAAAATTCCTTGGCGATATCCTTCAGCAAAAGCGGCCTGCACACTTTTATGCCTTCCTGCTCCTGCTTGACTGTCAGGTAAAGTTGAGTAATCGATGCTCAATGTTTGCGCTCTAGCGAGTCCTAATTCATACCCTCGATCATAAGCGCAACCAACACACTTATGACGTCCATTAAATTTACTCTGGTCATTTGGAAGCAATTCAAATTCTTGGTTATACCTATGTTGTTCATTACAAATCATAACAATATTCCCTCAATAAATATTTTAAGATACAGAGCTTATTACGAAATCAAGGATATTGAAGTAATACTTACACCAGCAATCCCTTTTTGATGATATTTCGTAGAGTCTTTCAGTGCCGCGCTAATTAAATTGGAGTCCATTATATTAGGCTCATAATCCAACTCGATCTCAAATTTTTCATTCGAAACACCATTTCCATCTCTACATTCATAATTAATCAAAAATTTCATACACTGGACCTCATTATGTAAGCTAACGCCTGTAGCTGCGGCAAATTAGGAGCCCAGCGAGTAATTTGTCCGACAGCCTACACTTGTTACGTGTTACTAGGTGCCGAATGTCCATATGATATTGCAAGCTTTCGCTGGCTACTTGATAGCGCCGGCCAGATCATATGAACACGATCCAGAGGCATTTGTGCTAGATCCCTCTTATATTTATCTTTTTTCAAGCTTACCTTGAAGAAAGAGGGGCTGTGGTCAATTTTGTTGCTGTTCAAACGCCAAAATACAACAAATGCAAACTTCGGAGTCAGGCACTTGTTTTTCACATAAAAATCTAGAGCGTTTGAGAGTATGTCGTTGTCTTCTGAGGCGGCCAGCTTTCTAAGTGCTTTAATGCAAGACTCAAGCCTCATCTGCTTTTTAAGCTCTTCAAGCTTTTTAGCTGAACCTTTTGCATCTAGCAAAGCGCCATTGTCAAAGACCTGAACCTGGAACTTCAAAATGCAACTCGAGCCGACCCACAAACGTTGGTTGGTATGCCTATTTTTTATTTCAAAGTGGTACCTAAGCTGCTCCTGATCACATAGCTCGCAGTCCTCTTCTGCTATTTCGTGATCTTCCATATTTTCGGTGAAATACCACTCTTTAAATGCTTCAGGAAGTTTTCCTGCCAACGATAGAGGCAACATGTTGTCTGCAACACGTTGAGGATATGAACTCATATTTTCCTCCGATTGGACACGTAACGCCCGCATTTGCGGCTGGTTTGTAGCGCAGCGGAAAACCAGTCCGACAACATGCATTTGTTATATTTCACTGAGAAAATCCGGGACATTAACTGGCTCAATGTCAAAGATGTATTTGATAATGCCTGCTTTTAGGTTCTGCTCAATCCCGCTTCTGAAATCTAAGACACTTGAGATTGCAGCATCATGTTGCAGATGGCGCCTCCAATGAATCTCGTCTTCCCGACCGTGAAAAGAAAGCAACCTAGTTAAAGCCATATGTGCAAACATCCCCGATTCCTCCTCAATTGTATTATGCATCACCACATGAGAATCAGAGTGCGATTGTGTTGTGGTAAGGTCCCATGAATGGAATAGTTGCTGAGCAATCGGAGACAGATCTCTTAACTGCTCTCTTTCCCCGTTAGTGAAGTACACATCATCTATGACCATGTGCCAACTTTCTTGTAGCTCTTCATCTGTTTCGATAGTTTCAATAAGCTTTTCTTTCTTGAAGCTGATATGTACACCCGAATTAACTTGCGGAGTGTATGAGAAGTCGCCAAGAAGTTTACTCATTAAGCTATTTTGCATAGCGTCATTAAAATTGAGATTGAAATTTTTATTGACTTTTGAAAAAACGCCTAAATCTACCAGACTCCAAATACCATACTTTCGCCAAGCAATTAAAACGGGCAGTCCTAATAATTGACCATAAGCCTTTAACTTAGATACGTAATCAGGCTTGAGAGACAATACATTTTTCTCACAAGACTTAACTTCAATTAAAACAGAAATACTTCCTGCGCCACGCACGTTAAAGTTTGCCAGTAAATCCGGAACCTGAAAAGTATATTTAGAAGTGGTTGGATACTGCTGCTGATCTAATTTATGGACTAAATCACATTGCCCTAGCCAGCCGCAGATAATCGAAAACTCGTCTTCTAATGGAAGACCTATATTAAGTCTATGTACTCTATCAGCGATACTGGTAGCGTCAGCCGACCAGCCTAGCTGCTCTAGTGATTCATGAATAAGTCTCTCTAAGTCTGATGGTTTATCTTTCAAACTGGCTCCCTATGTGCATGAAATATAACGCTTGGCTTTGCGGCGTGCCGGAGCGCAGCGTAGGTTCGTCCGCCAACAGCCACTGGTTATGTGATGGTAGCTCACTCTGGCAGCCCCTCAAACTTTGGCACGTCCCCTAACCCCTCGTCCCAAACAGCTTTGCTGGATGAAAAGATATGCGCGGTTGGCGCCATAGAGATTTCAGTATCCAAGCATCCTGCCGGAACGACGAGCAATCCTGGGATCTGAGTACTTGGCAATGCTGAGCCACACAACTTACAAAAGCTTTTGTTATGACGAGTGCCTGGAAGCGTAAAGGACGTCACAGCATCTGCACCCGACCGCCAGGCCAATTTAGCTGACTGTGAGAATAGATTTGCCGCATGAGCCGACCCCGTATCTTTTTGGCAATGCTGACAATGGCACAGGTAAAAGCTATCGAAATCACCTGTTAACTCAAAGCTCACGGTACCACACCGNGCCGGAACGACTAGCAATCCTGGGATCTTAGTACTTGGCAAGGCTGATCCACACAACTTACAAAAGCTTTTTTTATGACGAGTTATGACGAGTGCCTGGAAGCGTAAAGGACGTCACAGCATCTGCACCCGACCGCCAGGCCAATTTAGCTGACTGTGAGAATAGATTTGCCGCATGAGCCGACCCCGTATCTTTTTGGCAATGCTGACAATGGCACAGGTAAAAGCTATCGAAATCACCTGTTAACTCAAAGCTCACGGTACCACACAGACAAGAACCGAAATGATCAGTCATCAGAACTCCTTCTATGGCCTATGGATGAAATACACATAACATTGTATTAGCGCGCACGCTCACTTTCCCAAAACCGTTACATGCGTCTTTTCTTTCTTAACTGCCTGTTATTAAATAATTTTTCACTTTTAATGTCTGTCTCTTCCCGAGAAAGTGTGCATGCCGTCTATCACTGGTAAGGCGTGCACATTATCACTGCACTTATATTTATAATGCATTGATTATATTGTATTTATAGTTTCTTGTACTGAGAAAGCGTGAATGCATGATGACAAAACGTGCATGCCATTGCGGTGCTCGAGGCGATAAGCTGGTTATCTATCCAGTATTTCTCCACGCTACCGCCCGCCGGTTTGCGGCATCCAACAGGCCTTAAAAATGTCGATTGTGGCAGTAGCCTATCAAATACCTTGTTAGCTTTTCATGTCTTAATGTCCAAAATGTTAGCGAGCGCTTATTCTGTGGGTCTGGTAAGGGGGCGTTGGCTTGAGTCTAGGGGCTTGTATAGGGGCGCCTTAAAAATCAGTCGATGGGGCTTTTTGTTGTTTACGTTGAAAAAATCAGCCAAGCGGTCTTTTTTTACCCAACTTTTCTGTGTATTTCACTAAATTTGTCCAACAAAATGTGATTAAGGTTGGTATAATTTTCACCACATTAACCCTCTGCACGCGCTGTCGGACATTTGTGCTGTGAATATAGACGTCAATAACCTCCTGCTTCAAAACGATATTTTACTCCTTTTTGTGGTGCTCGCGCTCGGCCTGGCCGTCGGAAAGATCAAAATTGGTAGTGTGCAACTCGGTGGATCCATCGGCGTGTTGTTCACCGCAATCATTTTTGGTAATGCCGGGTTTACCTTTTCGCCCGACGCACTCAGCATCGGCTTTATGTTGTTTATCTACTGTGTCGGTATCGAGGCAGGGCCGAACTTTTTTGGCGTGTTTTTCCGTGACGGAAAATCTTACCTATTGCTCGCGCTCACCGTGTTGTTAAGCGCTATTGGGTTGACGTTGTTTTTTCAAGATCAGTTGGGGCTGGATACCAGCATTGCCACTGGCATGATGGCAGGCGCACTCACCGCTACTCCGGTGCTCGTGGGCGCGAAAGATGCGCTTAACTCTGGCTTAACCGGCACCGATGGCGAGCAGCTGGGGATGATGATCGATAACCTCAGTGTCGGCTATGCCATGGCCTACCTTACCGGTTTGGTGAGTTTGATTGTGCTTGCCAAGTTAATGCCTAAGCTGCAACGCCATAACCTGGAGCACTCTGCTCAGCAAATTGCAATTGAGCGCGGGTTAGGCAGTGAGTCACAGCGTAAAGTGTATCTGCCTATTATTCGCGCCTATCGGGTTGGCCCAGAGCTGATTGATTGGATTGATGGCCGTAATCTGCGTGAGCTGGGTATTTATCGCCAAACCGGCTGTTATATCGAGCGGATTCGCCGTAATGGCATTTTGGCTAACCCCGATGGCGATGCCATTTTGCAGCAAGGGGACGAGATTGCCTTAGTGGGCTACCCAGACAGCCATGCGCGTCTCGACCCCAGTTTTAGAAACGGTAAAGAAGTGTTTGATCGTGACTTGCTTGATTTGCGCATCGTCGAAGAAGAAATCGTGGTGAAAAACGACAGTGTGGCGCAAAAGAAGCTGTCCGATCTTAGCTTGTCGGAATATGGCTGCTTTTTAAACCGCGTGGTACGCGCGCAAGTCGAGATGCCGATGGACCAAGGCATTATTCTGAATAAAGGCGATGTGTTGCAAATCAGTGGCGAGAAAAGCCGCGTAAAAGGGCTGGCGGATCGGATTGGTTTTATCTCGATTCATAGCCAGATGTCGGATTTGCTCGCGTTTTGTTGCTTCTTTATTCTGGGGCTTGGGTTGGGGATGATCACCCTCACTTTTGGCCAAGTGACCTTTGGGCTGGGTAATGCCGCCGGCTTGCTGCTGGCAGGGATCAGCCTTGGCTTTTTACGCGCCAACCACCCTACCTTCGGCTATGTGCCACAAGGGGCGCTGAATATGGTCAAAGATTTAGGCCTGATGACCTTTATGGCCGGGATTGGTCTGAGTGCCGGTAGCCGGCTATTTGATTACATCGCGGATATGGGCTTTTCGGTGATTTTGGCCAGCATTGTGATTAGCGTGATCCCCGTAATTATTGCTTATCTGGTGGGGGCCTATGTGCTTAAAATGAACCGCGCCTTATTGTTTGGTGCGATTATTGGCGCACGCACCTGTGCCCCGGCGATGGATATGATCAATGAGCACGCGCGCAGTACCATTCCAGCACTGGGCTACGCGGGCACCTATGCGATTGCCAACGTGATCCTGACACTCGCCGGCACCTTAATGATTATTTTGGTGTAAGCCGTCGAAGAGAACGACGTCACGTCAGGCACAATTCAGCCAACAAAACTTATAATCAATGCGTCCAACCATGGGCGCTTTTTTGTTTTAAAGAGGCTTTTATGCAGGTATTGATTATTGAAGATGATTCGATTTTAAGTCATCACCTAAACACCGAGCTCACCGAGCTTGGGCACCATGTTCGCTGTGCCAAGACGGCGAGCGAGGGGCTGTATTTTGCCGATCAATACCCCAACGATATTGCCGTTGTTGATTTGGGCCTACCCGATCAAGATGGGATCAGCTTGATTCGGGACATTCGCGCCAAAGGCTTGCGCCTGCCTATTTTGGTGTTGACCGCACGGGCGAACTGGCAAGACAAAGTCACGGGTCTAGATGCTGGCGCTGATGATTACTTGGTTAAGCCGTTTCAAAAGCCGGAGCTGGTTGCCCGCCTCAATGCCTTGGTGCGCCGAAGTGCTGGCTTTGTCAAACCCACGATTACCGCCGGTGATATTGAGCTCGATTTGTTAGCCAAAGCGGTGACGGTGAACGGCCAGCCACTTGAGTTAACCGCGTTTGAGTATGATTTGTTTGAGTATTTGATGCGTCATAGCCGTGAGGTGATTTCCAAGCAGCGCTTGCTCGATGTGCTATATCACGATCAAGATGGCGATCCGAACACCATTGAGGTGATGATCAGTCGCCTGCGCAAAAAGCTGCTCCAAAGCGGCCATAGCAACCCGATCTCGACCGTGCGAGGTCAAGGATATCTTTTTGAAATTCAAGCTGAGTGAATCATGAAACTAGGCCAATTTACCTTGTGTCGTTGTCGACCAAGATTGCGCACTCGAGTGCTTGCGACGTCTATCGGTATCATACTGGTTTTTTCTATCGCCCTAGCCGCTTTAATTAATAAGCTCTATCAACAAAGCTCGATGGCCGCTTATTCTCGCGATCTGGCCTCACAAGTTCCCATGGTCATGGCGCAACTGAGTAAAGATGGATTGATTCGCGCCGATGAGCTCACGGCGTGGATCCAATCGCTGGATCCCTCTAGCAGCGACTATATGTCCGTTCTTTGTACGCGAGATAAACATACGCTTTGGACCTCCCGCGATGTTCGCGCCTTTGATATCGACGATATTTGCGCGCTGTTGCCTGATCTGACCAAAAAACCGCAGTACCTTTCTATTGCGGGCTTTAACGTGGTTGCTCAACGGCTGTCTTCCGAGAAGCAACCTGGCGACAGTGATAACCGGCTGTTTGTGCTGCGTAACGTGGATACGCAAAAACAACAGTTAGCTGATTTAGAGACAGAGACCTGGTTTTATATCAGTTTGCTGTTTCTTTCGGCCTCTGCCATGGTAATCGCCGCCTGCCATTGGAGTTTTTCTCCGCTGCGCCGATTGGCACGAGAGCTGATTGCGATTACCGAATCACGGCAAAAAACCTTGGACGATGATTATCCTGATGAGCTGCAAGATGTTACCCAAGCGCTTAACCGGATGATCACCCAACGCGAGAAGCAAAAAACGCGCTATCGTCACGCGATGGATGATTTGGCTCACAGTTTAAAAACGCGCTTGTCGGCCACCAACGCCTTGTTAGACGACAATCGCTTATCGCGTGAAGCACTGAACAAACGGATCCTAGAGCAAGTCAGCCAAATGGATGACATGGTGCAGTATCAACTAAAACGTGCGTTGGTGGGGCAATGTGGGTTAWAACGCGAAGATAGCCCACTGTCTGCGCCTATCGATAGCTTGGCCGGGATGTTAGATAAAGCGTATCGCGATAAACCGGTTAAAGTGATCCGCGCATTTGATCAACACGCCTCTTTGCCGATACACCACAGTGATTTGATGGAGTTACTCGGTAACTTGTTAGAAAACGCCTATCGATTCTGCCTTGAGCAAGTGAAAGTGCGCGTAGAGGATCAAGGTGAGGTGTTTCAGCTTATCATTGAAGATGACGGCCCTGGGGTGCCGGAGTGCTATCGAGAGAGCATTTTTCAACGCGGCGTGCGCGCCGATCAACTGAACCCGGGCACCGGAATTGGCTTGGCCGTGTGCGATGAAATTATCGCTAGTTACGATGGTAATATCCACGTCACGGACTCGGTATTACAAGGCGCGGCATTTGTGTTGACTATTCCTAAGCGCTAAACGACAAAACGCAGCCTTAACGGGGCTGCGTTTTTTGTTGCGCGCTATCGCGCGTTTTTGTCGCTGGTGCGTTGGCGATATGGGTCGTTAGGGCTTAGTCGCCATCAGGATCGGCCAGCAAATCGTCTTTGGCTGCCATCATATATTGATACATCGACCAGTACGTTAGGCCTGCTGCGACATACAAAGCAATATACCCTAACCACTCAATCCAAGGGGCGCCATGCCACAACAGCATGGTCAGCGCGAACATTTGCGAGCCGGTTTTAAATTTACCTACCCAAGACACCGCGACACTGGCACGTTTGCCGATTTCGGCCATCCACTCTCGCAATGCAGAAATAATCACTTCGCGCGCAATCATGGTGGCAGCGGGAATCGTGACCCAAATAGACGCGTAGTGCTCGACAATCAACACCATGGCAATCGCCACCATCACTTTATCGGCAACGGGATCGAGAAATGCGCCAAATCGAGTCGATTGTTTTAAACGGCGTGCTAAATAGCCATCTAACCAATCCGTCGCCCCCGCAATGATAAAAATCAGTGCCGCCACAAACGGCGCCCACGCGTAGGGAAGATAATAAGCAACAACAAAGACCGGGATCAGCGCAATGCGCAAAAAGGTCAGAATGGTAGGTATATTTAGACGCATGCTCAGCTTTTTATTTTAGGAGTAACTAGGTTATGGTGCCCCATTGCCGCTAACCTTGCAATGAGGAATGAATTTTCTCTGCCAATGTTGCACTGATGCCTGGCACTTTGGCGATTTCTTCGACACTGGCGTTTTTTAGCTCTTGGAGCCCGCCGAGGTATTTGAGTAGTGCTTGGCGGCGTTTCGGGCCAATCCCGTCGATTTGTGTGAGTACACTCTGTTTGCGTGCTTTGCCTCGCGCGGCGCGGTGTCCGGCAATCGCATGGTCGTGGCTTTCGTCACGAATATGTTGAATCAGGTGCAAGGCTGGCGAGTCGGACGGCAGCGAAAATTCTTCGCCTGAGATCTTAATTAAGGTTTCTAGCCCAGGTCGACGGCTGGTGCCTTTTGCCACACCTAATATCAGCGGGTTAATCGGCCAGTCAGCGATTAGGGGTTCAAGCACTTCCCAGGCGCGGTTAAGCTGCCCTTTGCCGCCGTCAATCACGATAATGTCGGGGATTTTTTCCGGCTCAACTTGCTTACTATACCGACGCGTCAGCACTTGCGCCATCGCCGCATAATCATCACCGCCGGTGATCCCTTCAATATTATAACGGCGGTACTCTTTTTTCAGGGGGCCATCTTGATTGAACACCACACAAGAGGCGACCGTTTTTTCTCCCATGGTGTGGCTAATATCAAAACACTCCATCCGTTTAACCGGCTCCAAGCCCAAGGTTTGTTGTAGCGCCTGATAACGGTGTTGGATGGTCATCCGATGATTGATTTTACTGGTCAAGGCGGTGCGCGCATTGGTGTTGGCCAACTTTAAGAATCGCGCTCTAGCGCCCCTTGGTCGACTTTGTAGCTGGACGTTGCGCCCGGCGATTTCACTCAGGGTCGTCGATAGCCAGCCAAGATCATCGCCAATATCGTCTGAAATCAGAATATGGCTTGGAATGGTGCGCCCTTCTGCTTGCGCCAAATAAAACTGGCTGACAAAGCTTGAAACCACTTCACCTGGCTCGGTCTCGGCAGGCATCTTGGGGAAATGGCTGCGGCTGCCCAGCACTTTGCCTTGGCGCAAAAAGAGCACATGGATACAGGCGACACCATTTTCGACTGCAAAGCCAATCACATCCAGATCATCGTCACTGTCTTGCGAGACAAATTGCTGCTCTTGCACGCGCCGCAACGCTTGAATTTGATCGCGGTACTCGGCGGCCTTTTCAAACTGCAGCTGTTGGCTGGCAGTTTCCATCTTGGCGACCAAGCTGTCGATCACTTCGCGATCTTTGCCTTGTAAAAACATGCGGGCAAAATTAACTTGCTCGGCATACTCTTCATCACTGATCAGCCCAGACACACACGGTCCGGCACAGCGGCCAATTTGATACATTAAACACGGACGGCTGCGGTTGGCATACACCGAGTCTTCACACTGGCGAACAGGAAAGATTTTCTGCAATAAGTGCAGGCTTTTACGCACCGCGTTGGCATCGGGAAACGGGCCAAAATATTCGCCCTTTTTCTTTTTCGCGCCACGATGGATCGCCAGCCGTGGGTGCTCATGGCCACTGAGGTAAATGTACGGGTAGGTTTTATCATCACGCAGCAAGACGTTGTATTTTGGACGATGCTGCTTGATCAGGTTGTGCTCAAGAATTAACGCTTCGGTTTCAGTGTGGGTGACGGTGACTTCCACATCAGCAATGTGACGGACGAGTGCTTTAGTTTTCTCACTCGACACCTGAAGCCGGAAGTAACTGGCTAATCGCTTGCTGAGATCTTTCGCTTTACCCACATAAATGATCTCACCGGTGGCGTTCATCATTCGATAAACGCCTGGCTGGTGAGGCACGGTTTTAAGAAAACTCTTGGCATCAAAGGTGTTTGGCACTGCGCGATCTCGTACTGCTTAACTTCGCTTTAAAGGCTTTCGGTATCTAACATGCCGTGACGAATAGCAAGGTGGGTTAGCTCCACATCACCATTGATATCTAGCTTGCTAAATAAGCGATAGCGATAACTGTTCACCGTCTTTGGACTAAGGTTTAACTGCTCTGAAATATCGGTCACTTTTTGCCCTTTGGTGATCATTAACATGATCTGCAGTTCGCGCTCTGACAGCTCTTTGAAAGGATTATCAGAAGAGGTAGAAAACTGACTCAGCGCCATTTGCTGGGCAATATCAGGTGAAATGTAGCGTTGGCCACTGTTCACCATGCGGATCGCATTCACTACTTCATCAGCCCCTGCGCCCTTGGTGAGATACCCTGCCGCACCGGCTTGCATCACCTTGGTTGGGAACGGATTTTCAGTGTGAATTGTGAGCACAATAATTTTGGCGTCTGGCGAGTAGCGAAGCAACTTACGTGTGGCCTCCAACCCGCCGATACCTGGCATATTCATGTCCATCAGGACAATATCGGCGTGATTTTGCCGGCACCACTTGAGTGCGGCTTCACCGCTGTCGGCTTCCCCTACCACTTTTATGCCACGAACGTCTTCTAAAAGACGTCGAATCCCTGTGCGAACCAGCTCGTGATCATCTACAAGAAAAACATTGATCAAACTTGTATCTCCACTTGGTTTGGTTCGCCAACATGCTGCGTGAACGCAACGGTTGGACTTGTCTTACGCATCTCTTAAGTTTTACCACGGATGAAAAGGCAACAACAGAGCAGATGTGCCGAATCACAAATATTCATACATTAAGCTGATAAAAAACAATCCAAGTGACGAGATCGTCGCCAATACGGCGACAATCTCACCAGTCTCGCGGCTATAACCCAGGTAGCGTGTTGATGATGTGTCAGTAATTTTCCACACCAGATTGACRCGCTTTCCGTGTGTCGTTATGCCAGCACATGGTTACAGCGCCAAACACAGGTACTTCATTTCGAGGTATTCATCCAAGCCCCATTGCGATCCTTCGCGTCCTAACCCAGATTGTTTGACCCCTCCGAACGGTGCTACCGCCGTTGAGATCAAACCGGTATTAATCCCCACCATGCCATATTCCAGCGCCTCGGCAACGCGGTGTACACGGCTGATGTCACGGGCATAAAAATACGACGCTAAACCAAATTCGGTATCGTTGGCCATGGCGATGGCTTCCGCTTCATCGTCGAAAGCGAACAGCGGTGCGACAGGACCAAAGGTCTCTTCTTTCGCAATCCGCATCGCCGAGGTCGCGTGTTTAATCACCGCCGGTTGGATGAAGTTGTCGCCTAAATCGGGGCAGTCACCCCCCAATAAAATCTCACCACCGTGTTGCTGGGCATCGTCCAGGTGTGCTTTCACTTTGTCGATGGCGCCACGATTAATCAACGGACCAATGTCAACGTTGCTGTCAGTACCCTGCCCAACGCGTAATTGGCTCACTGCCTGGGTGAATTTTTCAGCAAATGCGTCATAAATACGCGATTGCACGTAAATGCGATTCACGCACACGCATGTTTGTCCCGCGTTGCGGAATTTAGCGGCAATCGCCCCTTCTACGGCGGCATCAATATCGGCGTCATCAAAGACGATGAATGGAGCGTTACCGCCAAGCTCCAACGACAGCTTTTTAATGCTTGGCGCACATTTTTCCATTAGCTGCGCGCCAATGTCGGTCGAGCCGGTAAAAGAGAGTTTACGCACACGTACATCGGCACATAAGGTATCTGCAATCGGACCCGCCGTCCCGGTGATAATGCTTAGCACGCCAGCAGGTACGCCGGCACGCTGCGCTAATTCACCCAACGCCAACGCTGATAGAGGGGTGTCGCTGGCCGGTTTGACCACCATGGTACAACCGGCAGCAAGCGCGGCCGCTGCTTTACGGGTGATCATGGCGGCGGGGAAATTCCAAGGCGTGATGGCTGCTGTCACACCTATGGGCTGCTTGATCACGGAGATGCGTTTATCGGCCTGCTCGGCAGGAATAGTTGCGCCATTCACACGTTTGGCTTCTTCAGCAAACCATTGCAAAAACGACGCGGCGTATTGGATCTCACCGGCAGATTCTTTCAGCGGTTTGCCCTGCTCCGCGGTCATGATCGCGGCTAAGTCCTCGGTATGCTCGAGCATGAGCTCATACCAGCGATAGAGGATCTCAGCTCGAGCTTTGGCGGTGAGTGCTCGCCACTCGGGCAAGGCGGCGTCGGCAGCATCAATCGCGCGACGTGTTTCCTCCGCCCCCATATTGGGCACCGTTGCCAAGCACTCACCGTTAGCAGGGTTCGTGACTGAACGTGTGGTTTGATGATTGGCATCAACCCATTGGCCATTGATTAAGGCCTGAGATTTGAGTAGCGCCTGATCGTGAAGCTGCATAATGGCTCCTTTTTTGTGTTAAAAGGCTGGAGAGTTCGCTTGAATCTTGATAGCACCTTGCCAGCTCACCTTTGGCACGGCAAGATAATCACTGAGATTAATCAGCATAAGCCTGTAAACGCCCAATGTCTGCTCAAATAGGCAACAGACGAAGCGAAAATAATAATAAGGCTTATCCTTCCGGCGCAAACACAGCTGGCCCTTCAACAGAAAAAGGATGCTCTATGCGTATTTTTAGTCAGTTCGATAGCGGGAATATTCGCGTTCTGAATGATAGCGACATCAATAATATCCAGCTTGCCATTCATCATGACAGTCAATCTGAATTTTATCAGTGGTTCCATTTTCGCTTAGAAGCGGACGTGGATCAGGCTCATACACTCCACATTCAACAGCTCGCTGGGTCGGCCTATCCTGAAGGCTGGAAAGATTACCAAGCCGTTGCCTCATATGACCGCGATACCTGGTTCCGCGTGCCAACCGAGTTTGATGGCGACACCTTGACGATTAAGGTCACGCCGCAACATGGTTCGATGTACTTTGCCTACTTCGCGCCTTATAGCTATGAACGCCATTTGGATCTCATTCATCAGGCGCAGACCTATCCACAGTGCCAGCTCGAAACGCTAGGACAAACCTTGGATGGTCGTGATATTAGTTTGTTGAAAATCCGCGCGGATTTAAGCGAGTCTGCTCAACCGAAAACGCCCATTTGGCTAATTGCGCGCCAGCATCCCGGCGAAAGCATGGCGGAGTGGTTTATGGAAGGTTTACTCGACCGATTGCTTGACGACACCGATACCACTGCACAGGCATTACTAGAAAAAGCTGATTTTTATGTGGTGCCGAACATGAATCCTGATGGCAGTGTGCGCGGCCATCTACGCACTAATGCGGTGGGCGCAAACTTGAACCGCGAGTGGCAGTCGCCCACCCTTGAACGCAGTCCCGAGGTGTATCATGTTCGTGCCCGTATGGAGCAAACTGGGGTAAAAATGTGTTTGGATATCCACGGTGACGAGGCCATCCCATATAACTTTGTCGCCGGCTGTGAGGGCATCCCCTCTTATGATGCGCGCATGGCAGACTTGGAAGACAGATTTAAGCGTACGCTGCTTACCGTGACGCCGGAGTTTCAAGACGAGCACGGCTATGAAAAAGATGCACCAGGCAAAGCGAACTTAACCGTTGGCTCAAATTGGATTGGTGAGCGCTTTAAGTGTTTGTCGTACACGGTCGAAATGCCGTTTAAAGATCATAACAATCATCCCGATCCTGACTTTGGCTGGTCACCCGCGCGCAGCCAAGCATTTGGCCGAGACATGCTCAGCGCAATCCTTGGCGTGGTTGATGGCCTTTAACAAGGCTAGTTAGCAAGCGGTAAGGCAAAAGAAAACGAGCCGGTGACACTGTCATCGGCTTTTTCTATTTAAGTGATTGATTATTTCGACTTGGGCTATCACACAAAGGCGCTTACATTAGGGGTAAATCATTCAACGAGGACGCACAATGACAACTCTTACCTCGCGCTGCCCCCACTGCCAAGCAACCAACCGTATTCCTGAAGCGCGCATTAATGACGCACCTAACTGTGGTAAGTGTCAATCGGCACTGCTCGATGGCAAGCCTATCGAAGGCACTACAGATAACTTTGCCGCTTTATTAAATAGCGACAAGCCGGTTGTCGTCGATTTCTGGGCTACCTGGTGCGGCCCCTGTCAAAGCTTTGCACCCGCTTTTGAAGCAGTGGCAGAGCAGGAATCAGGTCGTGCCCGTTTTGTGAAAATTGATACCGAGGCCCAACAAGCCCTCGCGGCGCAATATCGCATTCGTAGCATTCCGACCCTGATGGTGTTTAAAAACGGCGAACGGGTTGATGTCTTAAATGGTGCTTTGCCACAAAATGCGTTCAGCGACTGGGTCAACCAGCACCTTAGCTAATCACGCGCTATCGGTTTATCGCCGTTTTTCCATCGTGTGATTCTGGCGCAGCGCTAGACTTTAAGCGCTGCGCTATACCTTGAGTGCTGCGCCTTGTTTTACCGCGCGGATCGCCACATTGGTATTGATGTCTTTCACCATGGCGAGCGTTTGCAGCTGACGCATAAAGGCTTCGTAGTGCGGCAGATCGCGACTGACTACTTCCAGTAAATAATCATACGTGCCCGATATCACATGGCCGTTAATCACTTCATCCATTTCCACTAGCGCATGCTCAAAGGTAACAATTGCCTCTTCTCGGTGGTTACTCAGGCTGACATTGACAAAAAATGTCATGTTTAGCCCAATCCGCTGGCGGTTGAGTGTGACCTGGTATGAGGCAATGATCCCATCAGCCTCAAGCTTTTTAATCCGTCTTGCGCACGGCGAAAACGAGAGCCCAACCGCATCGGCTATCTCGGCAACAGTACGGCGCGCATCATCCTGCAATAACGCAAGAATCGCTTTGTCTTTATTGTCCAAACCGCCTCCTTGATGGTTTTTATTAATTTATATCCATAAAAAGATGATAATCGCTAATCCTGGCTTAAATCATCCTTTATTTTGCCACCAATCTCTTCTTTGACGCTGTCACACTTAAATAACGAATCGACAAGGAAGTGATTAATGATGCCTGCACCTTCACAACGTTTATTGGGCATGCTTGCCATGGGCTTGACCGTGACCATCTGGGCAAGCTTATTTATTTCATTACGTCAGGCCAGCCAATCGGTATTAACCAGTGGCGATATTGCCTTATTGCGCTTCTTACCCGCCGCGTTGTTATTTGGTTGGTTGAGTCGTCATCGAGTACGCCATATTGTCACTACCCCCAAACGTTATCTGTTTGCGATTGCATTTGGCGCAGGGTTACCGTTTTATCTGCTGGCTGCCACGGGGATGCAGTTTGCGCCTGTGGCTGACGGAGCCTCATTAATACCTGGGATCTTACCGCTGTTTGTTTCCACCATTGCTTGGACTGTTTATGGCGAATCGCTCTCCATGGGACGACGATTAGGCATTAGTCTGATTGTGCTCGGTATTGGCGCATTTTTATGGCACTCCTTGTTCTTTTCACCTTGGCCTGTCACCCAAGGCCATCTGATTTTGCTCGCAGCCAGTATCAGTTGGGCCTGGTTTACCATTGGCGTACGCGTGACAGGATTAAGTGCTGCGGAAGCCGGTGCGGTATTAGCGATATCGGCTGTATTACTGCTGCCGGTGGGCGCATTGAGTGGGCTTATTTCGTTTAACCTACTCCAAGCGCCATTCGATGAACTTGGTTATCACATTCTTGCTCAAGGCTTGGGCGTGGGGATTATTGCCAACTACAGCTACGCCTTTGCCATTCGCCGGTTAGGAGCTGAAATGAGTGCCGCGATGGGGGCATTTACGCCTGTGGTGGCCGCGTTAATGGCCATACCGGTTTTCGGTGAAACGGTTAGCATACTCACGCTGGCGGCGATGGCGTTGATCGTGCTTGGCGCTGTGTTAGCCAGTGATGTGATCAAATGGCGTCGTGCACAAACAAAAAGCGACCCGCAGGCCGCTTAAACATGTTATCTATCATTCGCCAGCATGATTTGATGCTGGCTTTGGTCGAGCATGAAAAAGCGCCCGTTATAAGTGATCACCACGACGCAAGGCATCAATGCGTTTTTCTAGCGGCGGGTGCGTCATAAACAACTCGCTCAGTGTTTTCTTGCCGTTGATACCGAACGCCATCATCGATCCTTCTAGCTTTGGCTCTTGGCTCACTTTTAAGCGCTCAAGTGCTGCAATCATTTTCTGCTTGCCCACCAGCTGCGCAGATCCGGCATCGGCACGGAATTCACGATGACGGCTAAACCACATGGTGAGGATGCTGGCAAGAATACCAAAGACGATTTCCAACACGGAAGAGATCAGGAAATACATCATCCAGTTGCCGCCGCCTTCGCCTTCTTCGTCACTATTCATGCCACTGACTGCCCCTGCGATCACACGTGAAATAAAGATCACGAAGGTGTTCACGACGCCTTGCATTAAGGTCATGGTGATCATGTCACCATTAGCAATGTGACTGATTTCATGCGCCAGTACCGCTTCGGCTTCATCGCGTGTCATGTTTTGCATTAACCCGGTCGAGACCGCCACGACAGAATCGTTACGCTTAGCACCGGTGGCAAAGGCGTTGATATCGGGTGAGTTATAAATCGCGACCGTTGGCATGCCAATCCCAGCACGTTGTGCTTGTTGGCTCACGGTGTTCATTAGCCAGTGCTCGGTTTCGTTACGTGGATGCTCAATCACTTGCGCGCCGACAGAACGAAGCGCCATCGATTTAGACATCAGTAGCGAAATGATCGAACCACCAAAACCGAAGACGGCCGCCAGCACTAGCAGTCCGGACAAGCTCCCCGGCTGCATGCCAGTCACGGCATAAATAATATTTAGCACAATGCTAAATACAATCAGTACCGCAAAGTTGGTAGCAAGAAATAATCCTATGCGTTTCATTATGTCTCTCCGTCGCTTAAACCCAGTGTTCAGCGCTTGCTTGTTGTATTGGTAAAAATTGTATTGGTGGACGTTGTATTAGTAAAAATTGTAAAAATTGTATTGGTGAAAGCTGTATTGGTGAAAATAGTATGGGCATTCAAGATAAAAACAATCCTTTGATGCATTTTGTTACCAATAAAGTGATGTCGTCATCAAGCTCCGACCAGTTAGTGTGGCACGTTATTCCCATCTAATCTAAACAAAATGTGACCTCACGCCAAGCTATATATTTGTCTTATTTTTCATTGATTTAAAAATAAACAATACAGAAAAAGCCAATAAAAAAGACAAAAAGCCACGACTATAGACTTTGGTCGAGTTGTCTTCGCGCTCGAGTCAGGCTAATTTATACCCAGCTGTTTAAAACTACGATACTCACGAGGCTGTTTCGCAACGCGCAGACACCCTCATCAGACAGTATAAATCACAAACTGTTGCATACTTCATCCTTGCAACGCGTTATCAATGGAGTGAGACCATGGCAGAGCAAGAAAATTACCGCGTCGCGATCGACATCTTAACCTGTCATCTCGGCATGAGCTTCGATGAAGCCTGTTCAGAGCTTGGATTAGCGTCAGATGACGCGTCGGCGGCACGTCAAATGGCAGAGATACAGCAAAGCTTAATGGGCGTGCGAGGCGACCAAAAGTAACGGTCTATCTGCATCAGCTACTGAATAGACAAAGCCAGCATAGTGCTGGCTTTTTTGATCGCTACATTTCCATAAATTGTTTACAACCGCGAAACATCTAAGTGACTCGCGCATTGTGTTGGCGAAGCATCGGCAGCAAACGGCAAGTGCCCGAGATAAGGCGCATCTAAATGGGCGTTTAAATAGCGCACCATCTCGTCACTGTGCTGGGCCTTAGGATCAACCGTGTTTGCGACCCATCCGGCTAATTCAAGCCCGCGGGCACGAATGGCCTCTGCAGTGAGCAAAGCATGGTTTAAACAGCCAAGTTTAATCCCCACCACCATGATCACTGGCAGCTGATGGGCAACTACCCAATCGGCCAGCGTTTCCGTCTCACTCAGTGGCACTTGCCAGCCGCCGGCGCCTTCTACCAATACCGGGCGTGCCTGCTGTTTTAAATGTACTAGCCCATCGCTCAGCATCTGGGTATCAATGGGCGTATTGGCTAACGCGGCCGCCCAATGCGGCGAACATGGCGTTTCTAATAACACTGGGTTGATCGCGGCATACGGCAATGCAATCGCACTGGCGCGCTGCAAAGTGACAGCGTCACTATTTAGTTGGTAATCAGGCGCTAAATCGGCACCAGCGGCAACAGGCTTGTAGCCCACCGCTTGATAGCCCTTTGCGATAAAAGCGTGCAACAGCGCCGCCGTGGTATAGGTTTTTCCCACTTCGGTATCGGTGCCGGTAATAAAGTAACTGTCATGCATGATGGTGAATCACTATGTAGCCAATTTGATAGGTCGCCGGTAAGGTGCCGGCGGCAAGTGCAAAACGCTGATACGCCTTTTCTACCGCGCTAAACTGCGCTCTTGTAGCCAGACCTTGCTGCCCCGCCCCTTGCGGACGATAGGTGGCACCAATGCCTTTTAAGCTTTTCATCACCGTATGGGCATTGGCAAAAGTCAGCTGTTCGCTTTCTTGCAACACGGTCGCGTTCATCAGCCCGGCGCGTTGGGTCGCCTGCTGTAACCCTGATAAAGAGATAAAGCGGTTCACTCGTGACGTGCCGCATGCTTGTTGCCACGCGCTATCGAGTTCACACAAGGATCCGGTGAGCAGTGTCGAAACAAGAATTTTCCCGCCGGGTTTGACGACCCGACTCAGCTCCGCCAATGGCACGTGTAAATCATCACACCATTGCAGCGCTAACGAGCTAAATGCTAGATCGACACTGTTATCAGCCAGCGGCAAATGCTCCGCATCTGCTTGTACGGCTAGCATGGCATCGTCACAGCGCGCTTTTGCCGTCGCAAGCATGGCGGCGCTGAGATCCAGTCCAATCACTGTCTTGGCATGAGTCATCCACTGCTGAGTGAAATAACCGGTGCCACAGCCGACATCTAAGACGGTACCGAGACGGACAGCCTTTTGCTTTTGCTCTGACTCAGCCAATGCTATTAACCGATGACCGACACGGCGCTGCAGCGTCGCACTGTCGTCATAATGGGGCGCGGCTCGGCCAAACGCTTGAGCAATCGCTTGTTTATCGACGACGGTCATGCTGTCACCCCACACGCTTTGTCGCTCGCTAATACCGGCTTAAGCGACTCAATCAATGCGGTGATATCTGTTTTTTGATGCTGCGCAGACAGGCTGATCCGCAGACGTGCGGTGTTAGCAGGCACAGTCGGTGGCCGAATCGCTGCTACTCGGATATGGGCCTTCATCAGAGCGTGATTCACCTGCTGTAATGCTGCCAAATCGCCGATAATCAGCGGCTTGATCGGGCTAGACGTTGCAAGCAGTTGCGGGAAGGGCTGCTTATCTAAAGAATGAGTACTGAAGGAATGCGGTTCGAAAGCAGAGTCGGTTTCTAACCAGTCCTGGAGGCCTTGCGCTAGCTGTTCAGCATGGGCGCTGAGTATTTCTCGCCGCCAGTGCTCTGTTCGTGCCAGCCTAATCGCATCTTCAATGAGTGCCGCTTGCGTGGGTGGCATAGCCGTCGAGTACACATAATGGCGAGCGAACTGGCGTAAATAGTCAATGATGGTGGAAGAAGCCAGCACTGCCGCCCCCGCCACGCCCAGGGCTTTTCCAAACGTCACGATTAAAATATCCGGCCGCGCGCCACGACTGATGCTGCCCTCGCCTTCTTGCCCTAACACGCCAATCCCATGCGCATCATCCAGCGCCCAGAGCGCCCCCGATTGGTTGGCAATCGCGGCAAGACTCTCGGCTGGCGACACATCACCATCCATGCTAAATACCCCTTCCGAGACAATCAGCGATGCGGAAGGCTGGATTTGCTTTGCGAGCAGTTGGCGAAGATGTGCCATGTCGTTATGACGAAAACGCCGCTGCGTGGCAGGGCTCAATAAACCCGCCTCAATCAAGGAGGCATGGTTGAGCTTGTCTTGAAACAAGGCATCGTCTTTGCCTAACAGCGTAAACAGCAACGCCTGATTGGCGGCAAAACCACTATTAAACAGTATCGCTTGCGGGTAACCCAGCCAGTCACACAGCTGATCACAAAGGGATTGATGCGCTGCGGTAAAACCAGATACTACCGGCGAAGCCGTCGCGCCCACGCCCCAGCGTTCAAAGTGCTGCTGCGCCTTTTTGACCAATCGCGGATCTTGCGCGAGGCCTAAGTAATCATTACCGGCAAAGTTGCGCCATGACTCGGCGACGGCATTGTCACCACTTTGCCGCCACAGGCCTTGTTGCTGGCGTACGGTCAGCTCGTCCTGATAACGACGGGTCAGCGCTGATCTTGTATCAGTCATCGTGCTTAGACACTGGCATCGTAGAACAAATCGCCCTCTTGCGGGCGCGATGCCACTCGCTCGGCCACTTGCTCAAGTAAGTCGTGCTCAGTGACTTGATCGGGCTTTTGGCTGACCGCTTCACGATTAATACCCAGCTTTTTAAATAGCTGCATATCCGCGTCTTCGTCAGGGTTTGGTGTGGTCAACAGCTTGCAGCCATAGAATATCGAGTTGGCGCCAGCCATAAAGCACAAGGTTTGCATTTGCTCGTTCATGTCTTCGCGTCCGGCAGACAGCCGTACCGCCGATTTGGGCATCATGATCCGCGCCACCGCGATAATGCGGACAAAATCGAACGGGTCGACGTCATCGACGTTCTCAAGCGGTGTGCCTTTTACTTTGACCAGCATGTTGATTGGCACGCTTTCTGGGTGAGCAGGCATATTGGCCAACTCCATCAGCAAGCCGGCGCGATCGCGGGTACTTTCGCCCAGTCCGATAATCCCGCCTGAGCAGACTTTCATCCCCGCCTCTCGCACGTTGGATAAGGTATCAAGGCGCTCTTGATAGGTCCGCGTGGTAATGACGTTGCCGTAAAACTCAGGCGACGTATCTAAATTATGGTTGTAGTAATCTAAGCCCGCTTCAGAGAGCGTTTGGGCCTGCTCGTTATCCAACATGCCCAGTGTCATACAGGTTTCTAATCCTAGGCTTTTCACTCCTTGGATCATATCGAGCAGGTATGGCATGTCGCGTTGCTTGGGGTTTTTCCAGGCCGCCCCCATGCAAAAACGCGTCGCACCCGAGGCTTTGGCTTTGTGTGCCGCTTCTAGCACCTGTTCGACTTCCATCAGGCGTTCTTTTTCAACATCGGTGCGATACCGCGCACTTTGCGGACAATATTTGCAATCTTCTGGACACGCGCCAGTTTTGATCGATAACAGCGTGCTGACTTGCACTTGATTGGCAGGATGATATTCACGATGCACTTGCTGCGCGTCAAACAGCAAATCCATAAAGGGTTTATCGAACAATGCTTGCACGTCCTGTGCGGTCCAGTTGTGTCTTATTTCCACGCGGTTTTCCCCGTTGTTGTCGTTTTAATGCTTGGCTAGTCTACCCACAGACGCTAACCTGTCAACACAACGATATCACACTAGTTTACATCTGATTTATTTATGAGCATTAACACCCATTTTGACCGTGAACATATCTGGCATCCCTACACCTCAACGCTCGATCCTTTGCCTTGCTTGCCCGTCTCACACGCAAGCGGCGCGGAACTGCATCTTGAAGATGGCACCGTTCTGATTGATGGCATGTCATCATGGTGGGCAGCCATTCACGGCTATAACCACCCTGCTTTAAACGCCGCAGCGCATCAGCAAATCGATAACATGTCGCATGTGATGTTTGGCGGTCTCACCCACCAGCCCGCGGTATCGCTTTGCGAGCGCTTGGTCGCACATTCACCCGCCCCGCTCACGCAAGTGTTTTTGGCCGATTCTGGCTCTGTGTCAGTAGAAGTGGCACTTAAAATGGCGATGCAATATTGGCAGGGGCGCGGCGAGTCACGCGCACAGTTTTTGACCTTGCGTCATGGCTATCATGGCGACACGTTCGCCGCCATGTCGGTGACGGATCCTGATAATTCGATGCACAAACTCTACAAAGGGTTTCTGCCTCAGCATCATTTTGTGCCCTCCCCACAAAGCCGCTTTGACGGTGAATGGAACCCTAACGACATGCAGCCTATGCGCGACGCACTCGCCACCCATCACGGTCAACTGGCCGCGGTGATCTTAGAGCCCATCGTGCAAGGCGCAGGTGGTATGCGCTTTTATCACCCCGAATACCTGCGTCAAGTGCGCGCCTTGTGCGACGAATTTGATGTGCTGCTGATTGTGGATGAAATTGCCACCGGATTTGGCCGAACAGGGAAACTATTTGCCTGCGACCATGCGGGGATCAGCCCAGATATACTCTGCGTCGGTAAAGCACTGACCGGCGGCTACATGACCTTGGCCGCCACGCTAACCACCCGCCATGTGGCCGATACTGTCTGTGGCGGTGATGCAGGCTGTTTTATGCACGGTCCTACCTTTATGGGTAATCCACTCGCCTGTGCCGTGGCCTGCGCCAGCATTGATACCTTGCTAGAAAGTAACTGGCCGCAGACGGTTGCGCACATCGAGCAACAGCTGAAAACTGGCTTAGCCCCCGCTCGCGCATTGGAATGTGTGGCAGACGTGCGTGTGCTTGGCGCAATTGGCGTGATAGAGCTGACCGACCCGGTAAATCTGGCCGATATCCAGCCCTTAATGACCGCCCAAGGCATTTGGGTTCGCCCGTTCGGCAAACTGGTGTATATGATGCCACCCTATTGCATCCGCGACGACCAACTCCACCAACTCACCCAAGGGATGATCACCGCAATTACGCAGTTTTTTGGTGAGTAGATAGGGCGTCAGTCACGATCGGTGCCAAATTTAACCCCGATGTCGGAGGCGCCGTGCAACGGGCGCGCCACTTACATCGAGTCACGAGGGTCACATCGCACTGGCGCTTTTCCGACCTACGCGTACTTTAACGCCGATGGTGACATTGGCGTCGGTGACACAAGCCCCAAGCACAGTGTTGGGTATGTAAATTGCCAACGGGCGCCTGTCAAGATCTAGTTTAATCTTTGCTCTCGATATCAGATATCGTTGAAAGGGGTTCTTCCTGTTATCCGTTCTTGTACGCACTTCACACTTTAGCCAGTGCTAACCTAACGATGACAACAAATCTATCCAAAAATCTGGTCTGTTCAGTAAAATACATCGCCATGGTTCTTGGCTGGCGGACAATGCGGTGGGATATAAACTCGTTAGACTGACCGAGCTCATGGCGTATGAGTTTGGGCAAGTAGAGGGCGATATTGAGGCGCTGAATGAGCGAGACCTTGGTAATGTAATGCCTGATGGGGTGAGCTTTTCACAATTTAAAGAAAAGCTTGATAGCGGTGAATTTGCACTGTTGACTGATATCCCAGTGCGGCCCGCGATGGTACATGACAGCGTGAATAAGCTCTGGTCCCTCTCGTTAGATACTGAAACGACTCTCTCACCACAAACCCGTTCAGCACTTATGGCCAGAGCTAATCAATCTGGCAGTGTGGCCGGCGGCGCTGGTGGTAGCAGTCACAGTGCGCATGCCGTAACCAATATCGAAGAAACATATGTGCCTGAGCCGGTAAAACCTGACCGCTCAAATGAGCCGCCGCCACTTAAATACGAGTACTGTTTTGAGATTGCTAGCTCGGATAAGGTATTTAGCAAAACGGTGGGGTGCAAGTTTCAATTAGCCAAAACACAACAAGAAGGCAACATAGGTGATTGGCAAACCGCACCCACTGAGCATGGTACCAAGTACACCACATATAGTGCATTTGATGAGCCCAAAAAGCTCGTTGCCAAAATAGCATCAGCGTCAATGGGCATCAGCGTGCCTGAGCCCGTACAAGTCAAGCCGATTGGTTCAGGTATCATCCGAGAAGCCTTTATTCCTGTGACACCTTCTGTTCAACTCGGCGAGCGACTCGGTTTACCGACCGAGGGATATTATTACCACTTCAACCAAAAGCGCCTTGTTCAAGAATATAAGCTGTTAGGCAATGGCAAGTGGCAGTTTTATGCCACGCGTTCTACCCATGAAAAACTCAATCATGACCAAGGCCTTAACAAGCACCAGAGTGCTATTTTGGTTTACTGGAAGTTAGGAGGTAAAGACGTCGAGGACCAACACCTCGTCTATCTTAAAGAAGCGATTACCCGTGACGAGCTCGATAATTTAGATGATGAATGGCTAGCAGAAAACGGCGTAAAGCTATCTATCAGCGATTTACTCGCCGCCCCTAAGCAAGCCGTTGCGAATCGAGACGACTCACCGGCAGATACGAATAGCGATAAAACTCGGGACTCAGCGCAACCATTAACCCATACCGTTAAGTTTGATCCGACTACCCGCCAACGTGAATCATGGCCTGCTATTGCCGAACAATACGGCCTGTCCGCTAAGCAGCTGTTGGACTTGAACCCGCAGTATGACGCTGAACCAATGGCATTGGCGGTAGGTGATTTGCTAACTGTGAAGGAGTCGCAACCACAAAACATTGAAAAGAAATCTATTTATGAGCTACCACCTGAGAGCCCTAAGCCATTTAATCACCCTCTGAACACTTACTATGACTATACAGAGCGCTGTTTAGTTGATACTTCAACAGTTGCTATTAATCATAAAAGATTAGTCCAAAAAGAGGTGACCGTTGTTAATATCAAAAAGGTGTCTGATGTTGCAACTGAATTTGAGCTTGGCTTCACTCAAGTAGAAAAAACGCAGCCTCTCGACGACTATTGGCAAAAGCTTTTTTCCTCAGATACAAGTGACGACACCCAAAAGCTTTTGACGAAATACAATACACATTTGAACAATCCTGTCCGTCAAGGGGAAATTGTAGTTGTACTAACCAAAGAGCCATCCACTGAAGCACAGAGAAGTAAGCTGTCGGCTCTTATTGAAGAAGCAACAGCAGCAAGTACAGAGTTAGCAAAATTAACTGAAGAGCAAGTTTCCACCGTTAATCGTCACTTTGAATTGCTAGATTTTCACGCTGACGAAGCCATGAAAAAAGTAGGCAAAGATGGCTTACCAAGTGATTTATATGCTTATGCTTCTATGGGAGTTGGTGCTGTAGCTGTAGGAGTTGAGCAACATTTAAAAAATATCAATAACATACTTTTGGAAATTAACCACCTATACGTCTCTCAGGTGGCGATGGCGAGCCGTGTTGGTGGTATTAACTATGGTTCTTTTGTCGCTGAGCGATCCTCACTATTTCAAAAACTAGATGGAAGCTTTGCTGCATTATCTCGACGTAGCGTTAAAATCCCTGTCTATACACAAATTAAGCGCAATCTCAAACTATCCACGCGCTCTGTCGTTCATCATGCCGATGAAATTATCGCAAAAGGCTTCGTACCTAATTTAGGTAAACGTATAGCAAATGTCGCAATCGGTATTGGAGCTTCCCGTGGCGTCGGCTATGTCGGGCTGTTGCTTGGAGGCGCAAGTGGCGTGAAGAATATTTATGAAGCCTGTTCCGTCGATGGATCAGGGGAATGTGGCAAAGTCACTACTCGTGAAGTAGCCGGGTTTGTAGGTAGTGTCGGTGGAGGAACTGTTGGTGGCAGTATAGCAGGTGCAGGCACTATGTTGGTACTGGGTATTGTTGGAGTAACGTCTGCACCTATATTAGCAATTGCATCTATCGGTTCTTTTGTTGTAGGTGGCTCTGTGGGTGGAATCGCTGGTGCGACTTTAGGCAAGGCTATCGGTGATGGAGTATATTTCTTATATGAGAAAACTATTGAGCTTTCTGAGTATATTGAAGGGGATATAACATGAGTTGGTATGAGATAATTACGATTGTTATAGGAATGGCTTTCGGTGGTTATTTGGTTTTGTGGTCTATCCCTGGAGTAATTATGAGTGCGATGGTTTCATTGGGTAGTATTGAAAGAATTTTATTTATTGACAAGCAATTGGCAAAGAATTTAAGTAAGTATTATGATGATAGAGGGTATATGCGTTGGAAATATCAAATGTCATATGCAATTGGCACTCGACTTTTTGGATACTGGCTTCTTTACCCATTTATAAAGCATAGAGCAACCACCACCTCGAAGAAGTTCAAATTGTTCATGTGGGTTAATTGTATTGGTGTCTGGAGTTTTTTTATCTCACCATGCTTTTCTTTATTAGTAAAATGGCTAGGAGTTATTAGTTGATTCTTAGAGCAATGAAAGGCCATTTATACAATTCACTTTAGACTAGATAATAAATATTAAAGCATCTAATTGATGTTCCATAGAAGATTGG
Source organism: Salinivibrio sp. MA607 (assembly GCF_001996245.1). Classification (NCBI taxonomy): domain Bacteria; kingdom Pseudomonadati; phylum Pseudomonadota; class Gammaproteobacteria; order Vibrionales; family Vibrionaceae; genus Salinivibrio; species Salinivibrio sp. MA607. The sequence continues at coordinate 26,813 of NZ_MUFJ01000007.1, forward strand.
CTTTGATTAACATTTTTGAGGACGCTTATACTACTATTACAGGCATATTTGCTGCATATGTGATCATATGGTCTGTTCCTGCAGTAATTATGAGCGCAATGGTCTCGCTAGGAAGCATTGAAAGAATTGTTTTCATCGATAAGCAGTTAGCCAAGAATCTAGATAAATACTATGATGAAAAAGGCTATATGAGATGGAACTATCAAATGTCCTATTCTATTGGGACTAGATTATTTGGCTACTGGCTAGCCTACCCGTTCATAAGACATCGAGTGACAACTAAATCTAAAAAGTTTAGGTTGTTTATTTGGGTCAACTGCATCGGAATCTGGGGATGGTTTCTTGTTCCTAGCCTATCTCTTATAGAAAAAGCTATGATGTAATAAAGCTAGGATAAACACACACCACCCCGTTGTATATGGGGCGGTATGTTTCTATCTGGGAAAGCGAGCAGTGCGACTTTGTGCGTTACTCGTAGAGGTATCTTTCTTCGGTTTTGTCGGATGAGTAAGCGACCAATTCCCACTCAAAACCGGCTTTGTCATAGAAATACATCCGCTTGCGGTGGGTTTCGTGCGCCATAGAACCATTGGGCTGATACCCTTTTTCAAGTAAGCGTTCGCGGATGGTATCGATGTCATCAATGATCAGGCCAATATGGTTCACGCCTTGAGATTTATAGGTGCTACGTGGCTGTATGCTGGGCTCTGAGCTTGGGTTGGGCTCTTGCAGTGCAAAGTAGCAGTGTTCATTGCCCACGTGTACCCAACGATATCCTTTTGGAGACTGGAGTAGTCTGGGGAAACATTTAAATCATGCTGCGGTGTAGGTGTAGATCCAGTCGTCGTAACAAACACCGCCAATTGCAAAAGCATCAGGATCAATACGGCTAAGTTGAAACCCTACCTTTTCTAGCACGCGCGCCGAAGCAAGGTTACCCGCGGTCACTGTCGCATTGATGGTTCGCGCACCACCACGGTGTATAGCAAAATCGGTGACAGCCTGCAAAGACTCAGTCCCATAACCACGTCCATGATAAGGCGGCAACAGTAAATAGCCGACTTCCGCGACATCCTGCTCAAGCAAAAAGCCGGTGACGCCGATTGGCGTTTGTGTCTCCGTCTCTACGATTACCAAACACAACCAGTGCTTAGTGTCAGGGGACCACGGCGTGAGCCGTTGCTCAAAACGAGTTTCAATCTCATCCAATGGCATAGGGTCAAAACATTGTGCAATGACGGCGTTGTCGGTGTGTAGGCGGTGGAACAACGGCCAGTCCGCTTTGATCATTGGCCGCATGCCCAGGCGTGGAGTTGTCAGCGGAAACAGGCCTTTTTCGAATTGTGACTTTGTCATGATGCCTCACTCGGGGTACTGGCGACGTTGACTTTCGGTGCTGCGAAGCCACGGAAGATATTATGAACGGAGAGCAGCGCAAAGACGCCAACCACCACACCAAGATGCCATGCTTCGCTAACGCCCAAACTCAATAGCGCCATACTGATTAACGCAGAAATGATCATCTGTCCACCACCGGAGAGCGCGGCGACGGTGCCGGCTTGGTTAGAGTAAGGCTGCATCACCTGCGACTGGGAGCACGGCAGCGCAATCCCGTTGCCAAACACCATAAAGAACTGCCCTATCATCAGCAGCAAGGGATCCATGGGGGTAAACCATAGCCATATCGCTGAGATGAGCTGCATCACCGGTGCCATCAACAGCATACGCTTGGTACCCAAACGCGGCCGAATGCGCGACACCAGCGTGCTGCCCAGCAGTAACCCGCAAGTAGGAATAAGCGCCCACAGCGCATATTGATCCGAGGTCATCCCGATGCGCTCTTGCATTAAAAACGGCATCAGCGACACCGTGGTGATCACCAAGGTGAAGTTCAACCAGCTGATACTGGCGAAATAAAGAAAGTATGGCGTTTTTAACAGTGCGCCATAACGACCAAGGATCACTTTTATCTTAGGTAATGGCGATCGCGTATGCATACTCTCTTTAAATAAGAAAAAGAGCACGCACCACACCAAGCTGGTATAAACCATCAATAAAATAAAGATCGCTAACCAACCAAGATTGTGATTCACGAACCCACCGATCACGGGCGCGACAATCGGGGTAAAAGACGCCACCATGATCAAATACGACATCGCCTGTGGCAGTTGGTCGCCGGAATACGAGTCACGGGTAAAGGCTCGCGAGAGGACGGCACAACACCCCGTGCCCATCCCTTGAATACAACGGCCAATCACCAACCCGGTAAAACTGGCGCTAAAGCTCACCATCACGGTTAACCCAACCAGTGAAAGCAAGACACCGGCTAATAGCACGCGGCGGCGTCCGAGTGCATCCGAAATGGGGCCATAGATAAATTGTGACGGGCCAAACCCGAGCAGGTAAGCGGAAATAAGCAGTTGGACATCGTCCATGCTGAGATTGAAGTCACGAGCGATCCAAGGTAATGATGGAAAAACCAATCCCATGCTGAATTGCCCGATACTGACCGTTAAGCATGCCAGCAATACGGGCGACCAATTAAATGGACGAGTAGCCGATTGCATCTCAATTCCTATGCGTTCTGTGTGTTAGGCGAGCGAGGAAACTGTGACTCTAGCGAATGCTACAACCACAAGCTGAGAGGCATGTTAACGCAATAACTCCCTGAATGGTAAACAATGATTAAGAATGTACATCAATGGCCAGCTATCGCTGGCCGGTTTAAAAAACTAGAAAGCCGGTTCGATCGTGCCATCAAAGGTTTTTTGTAGAAACGCACGTGTTGCCTCTGATTGAAATAGCGCCAACAAACGCTGATAGGTCGGATTATCTTTATCCTCTGCCCGCGCTGCCACGACCATCACCGCGAGCGGTGCGTCTTTCGATTCTAAGAAAATACCTTGATCACTTGGATTAAGCCCTGATGACATCACATAGTTCATGGTAATTGCAGCAGCATCGACATCTTGTAGGCTGCGAGGCAATTGTGCCGCTTCTACTTCGACAAAATCGAGCTGCTTGGGATTAGCGGTAACATCTTGTAGCGTCGCTTGAAAGCCAACGTTATCGGCCAAGGTGATCAGCCCTGCGTCTTGCAGTAATAGCAAAGCGCGCCCGGCGTTGGTCGGATCGTTAGGGATCGCAATTTGTGCGCCTTGGGGTAAATCGTCCACGCGCTGTACTTTGTCTGAGTAAATCCCCATCCGCATAAGGATGGAACGCCCAATCGAGACCAATTCACTATCATGGTTTTGATTAAAGTTATCGAGAAACGGCTGATGTTGGTAACTATTTAAATCAAGACTGCCATCTGCCAGACCGGCATTCGGAGAGATGTAATCCGAAAATTCCACCACGTCGACATGAATTCCTTCGGTTTTAGCCTGTTTCGCAACCGCTTCTACGACTTGCGCATGGGGACCGACAGTCGCACCAATCTTTATCGTTTCTGGCTGATCTGAGCAGCCGCTGATAATCAACGCCAGTAACACTGACGCAATCCAAAATCCTGGTCGCTTTAACGTCATTCCGATTCCCTTAGAAAAGTAGATGTTTAGACGTCCAGAATGCCACAGCTTATAATGATGTCAACCTGATTGTGGTAATGCAGTCTCTGTCTTGATCGTATCCAACCCTAGTCGCGTAGTGGCAGGCATGTTGAATCAATAAGGAGGCGTAGATATGACGAAGCTGTTTCCTCTACCCTTGTTCTTACTACCCGGGGGCAGAGCTAATCTGCGCATTTTTGAACCTCGCTATTTGCGCTTGGTCCGCGAATGCTCGGCGAATCAACAGGGATTCGTACTGGCGATGATGCAAGGTAAACGTTTATATCGATATGGCACACTGGTGGACATTGTCGATTTTGAAACACTACCCGATGGTTTATTAGGCATTACCATTGCAGGTCGTCAACGGGTAAAAATTCAATCGACAGAGCAAGAAGCCGACAAGCTCTGGGTGGGCGAGATACAGGCACTGAATGACTGGCCACATGACGAGTTTATTGACCAAGAAGAAAATGAAGAAAAAATGCGTATCGCCGCAGGACTTAAAAATGTCTTCGCCGCCCACCCGGATCATGCTGAGCAATATGAGGCGCCGTATTTCGAAGACTTAACCTGGAGTTGCCAACGCTGGTTAGAAATTTTGCCGCTTTCTAACGCGCAAAAACAATGGTTTATCGCGCAAGAATCGGCAGAAGAGGCGAAGCAATTTATCAGTCAGCTTCTCGAGCAAGAAGTCGAGTGATCCAATTGTTTTAAGCCTCGTATTGGAAGCGAGATGGACGGCTACGACAGATAGGACTCAACTATGACTGCGCCACAAACCATGTATACTGAGACCACCATTTCCAGACGGGACACGCGTGCCAACATGACTGACGTGACGAAGGAAGAGTTGTCTGAATTATTAGCAAAAGTTGCAGAAGACCGCGACCGCATAGCGTTCGAACGTTTGTTCCGATTTTTTGGCCCTAAGATACGCGCTTATGGTTCAAAACATTTAAGAGCCGACGGCCAAGCAATGGAATTAGTACAAGAAACCATGCTAGTGGTATGGCGCAAAGCCCACTTGTATAATTCTGACAAAGGCGCGGCGACGACATGGGTATTCACTATCATGCGCAACTTAAGCTTCGATATGCTCCGCAAGGTGCAATCGAATCGCGAAGACAACTTTAGCGATGATATCTGGCCCATTCTCGAGTCAGGGCAACAGGACAATGAAACAGATTCCGGTGCTCAGTACATGATGGACCAAGAGCTTCTCAGTTTTATTGACGAGTTACCCGCGGTCCAGCAGCAGGTGGTTAGAGGGGTTTATCTCAAGCAACTGACTCATCAAGAGTTGTCAGAACAATTAAATGTGCCATTGGGCACCGTCAAGTCCCGATTGCGTTTAGGTCTAGAAAAGCTTCGCAATCACCTGGAGGTAAAACAATGATTAAGTATCATCCATCGACCGATTTACTGGATGCTTTTGCTGCTGGCAAATTGCCGACTTCGATGGCGATTGCGTTGTCTGCTCATGTTGAACTTTGCCAGGAGTGCCAAGCTTACGTGGCCACTGCAGAAGAAAAGCTTGCATCAGTGGCGTTTGATCAAGAAACAGTCGGCGACGAAGCGTTGATGGTAAATGAGTGGGATCACAATGCTGAAGATGAAATGCTATCCGCCATTTTTGAACAAGCGGCTGCCAACGATGCCGATGCGCTGACGCAATCTGGCGCGGAACAACCTGAAGCGCGCGCAACACAAATTACTGTCGGTGAAAAAACATATGCCTTACCCCGGGCGCTGCAACGATTCGGCGATTCAAATTGGGCATCCTTTGGTAAAGTTCAACGTGCGCGACTTAATCTCGACGAAGGGGCAACGCGAGCCAGTTTTCTTCATATCGATGAAGGCGGTTCAGTGCCTGCGCACACTCATAAGGGCTATGAGTTAACCCTTTTGTTGGACGGTACCTTTGAAGATGAAAGTGGTCAGTATGTGCCAGGTGACTTTATCTTACTCGATAGCCGTCACCATCATACGCCATACACAAAAGAAGGTTGCCTTTGCTATACCATTGCAGATGCCCCTCTCTACTTCACAAAAGGTGTGAGTAAGTTGCTCAATACCGTGGGACATGCGATTTACTAAAAATTTCTGTGCTAGTTGTTATCCTTCGGCGACCGCTATGGTCGCCTTTTTTTATGCTAGATGGCCGCCTAAATCCACGTATTTGCTCGGCTAGACCTAGAATTATCACCATTTATTCTGCAGCGATAACAGAATAATTACACTAAATAAACCTCTCATTAATCATAACTCGCCACTTCAGTCCTACCTAACTAGTTCAAAGTAACAATTTTCCCTTTACATAGGGTGAATTTAACTGGTTTAATTCGTCACTTCTAACGATTCATTAACAGCCATTGATAATAAACACAGTGAAGTGAGAGTCACATGAGTCAAACACAACTCGCCAGTGTCAGTCGAGGTAACTCGCTGGTACTTCAAATACTCATCGGTATTCTTGCCGGTGGTGTTTTAGCCTATCTATCCCCCGAGCTTGCTGGCACAGCCGGATTGCTCGGACAACTTTTTGTCAGCGCATTGAAGGCCGTCGCACCCATTTTGGTTTTCGTTTTAGTGGCAGCGTCCATTGCTAAYCAGAAACAAGGCCAACGGGCCAACATGCGCCCCATTATTGGGCTTTATCTTATCGGCACCCTTGCGGCTTCATTGACCGCGGTGACCATGAGTTTTTTGTTCCCGACTACCCTCGAGTTTGCTGCGACGGATGCTAGCATTACGCCGCCAGAGGGTATTAGCCAGGTATTAAGTACGCTACTTTTCAATATCGTTGACAACCCTGTTAACGCGTTGATGAGTGGTAACTATATTGGTATTTTGGCTTGGGCGATTGGCTTAGGTATTGCTCTTCATCATGCGTCGAACGAAACCAAACGTGTCTTCTCGGATGTATCCGAGGGGGTATCGATGATCGTCCGCTTTGTGATCCGGTTTGCGCCTTTGGGTATTTTTGGCTTAGTGGCAAGCACGTTAGCGAAAAGTGGCTTTGATGCTTTGATGGGGTATTTACACCTTTTGGGGGTGCTACTCGGCAGTATGGCAACCATCGCCTTGGTGGTAAATCCGCTGATTGTGTATATCAAAACGCGTCAAAACCCCTATCCCCTTGTTTTTCGCTGCCTGCGTGAAAGCGGTCTCACCGCTTTCTTCACCCGTAGCTCTGCAGCCAACATTCCAGTGAATATGCAGCTATGCCGCCGCCTTGATTTGGATGAAGATACTTATTCTGTCTCTATCCCACTCGGTGCCACCATCAATATGGGAGGCGCGGCGATCACCATTACCGTATTAACCCTGGCTGCTGTTCATACACTCGGTATCCAAGTGGATATCGCCACGGCTGTGCTGTTGAGTGTGGTGGCCGCGGTATCCGCGTGCGGCGCGTCGGGGGTTGCTGGCGGCTCCCTATTGTTGATCCCACTCGCGTGTAATTTGTTTGGTATTCCACAAGAGATTGCCATGCAAGTGGTTGGGATTGGCTTTACTATCGGTGTTTTACAAGACTCTGCCGAAACAGGCCTGAATAGCTCAACCGACGTAGTATTTACCGCGGCGGCATGCTTGGGTGAAGAGCGTAAAAACAGCTAACCAACGCCCTTAGCCAAGATCAAAAAAAGCAGGTGCACAACACCTGCTTTTTATCATCTTTTAACTGTGAACCAAGATAACGATTAACCCTCCAGCACTTTCATCAGCAAATTACCATCGTACATCGCCTGCTTTACCATCGCCGCTCCAGGCATCGTCGCTTGGGTATAGAAATAGCTTTCTTCCAAGACTAGGTACTTGCTATACAGCGGAATCGTCTGCGTTTTTAAACATTCCATGATCGCAGGATACAACACCGATTTAGCGCGATTGAATTCGCCACCAAATAATATTTTTTCTGGGTTAAATAAATTCACCACAATCGCTATGGCGGTTCCCAAGTGATGCCCCAGCTCGGTGATCACTTGGTGGGCCAAACCATCGCCTGACACCGCTGCATCGCATATAGCCTCTATCGTGAGGGGTTGGTCGTGCAAGCAACTCGGATGCCCTTCATTGAGCAATGTCTCCACCTGCTCATAGATCGCGGACAGGCTTGCGACCGTTTCCAAACAGCCATAATTACCGCAAAAACACCGCTTACCAAAGGGCTTAATTTGAATATGACCTAACTCGCCAACGTTACCGATCCGCCCTTGAAGCACTTTACCCTCGAGCACAATACCGGCCCCAACGCCGCTATGAACCGCGACCAGAACGGCGCTGTCTGCTTCTTTCGCGTTACCAAACAACTTTTCCGCTAGTGCCCAAGAACGGGTGTCGTTCCCCACAAATACCGGTAAACCGGTCTCACGATGTAATACAGGCCCTAGAGGCATATGGTCGACCTCGAAGTGCGGCATTTGAATCACGGTGCCTTGGGCACTATTTACCAAGCCCGGTAGCGAAATCGCAATACTGGTGACACGATCCACCGTTTGTTGGTGCCGAGAGAAAAACGCATTGACATGATCGACCACGGTGGTGAGTAATGCACTTTGCGCCACCACCGTTAATTCATGCCGTTCTTGAATCAAAATTTCACTGCTTAGCGAATGCAGCGCCAGAGTGAGATAACCTCTTCCTAGACGCATGGACAAAAATTGCCAGCCTTCGTTATCCAGCATCAGCCCTACAGCTGGACGCCCGCGCATGCTCGTTTCTTGGATCGGCGCCTCTTTTACAAGGTGAGCGTCCATCAGTTCGCGCACAATTTTGGTGATACTGGCAGGCGCCAGTTGGCTGCGTTTCGAGAGTTCGATCCGCGAAATAGGCTCAAAACGGTCGATTAAATTATAAATCGTGCCCGCATTTTTGCGCTTAATATGATCGATATGTCCCGGCTGCCCAATAATCATGCCCTTTCCTATTACTACGTGGCTGTGGCGATAAACCCTGACACCGCCTATTTAGGTGAATTTTTTTACTTCGCGAACTAATTGTGAAGCAATTGGCCGCTAGCACGTGACATTTGTCACTTTATATCTTTGAAATCGCGTACAAACTCACAAAACCTGTCTAAACAGTAACGCTGTTCATCCTCTAATCGCGGGCTAAAAAACAAGATCTCAAACTTATTCGTTGGCATAATGCGGGGCTCATATTCTATCGCTATTAATCACCATGTACCGAGTCAACGAGATATTTGAAACGATCCAGGGCGAAGGCACCTTCACAGGGGTTCCGTCGGTTTTTGTCCGCTTGCAAGGATGTCCAGTAGGATGTGCCTGGTGCGATACTAAGCAAACCTGGGAAACGGATGATAAGGATCAACAAGATAAGATCTTTATTATTGATAAGTCAGAGGATTCACCGACTTGGTGCTGGCTAGGAGCCGAAGATATCGTCACTGAAATCACGCAACGCTATCACGCTAAGCATATCGTGATTACCGGGGGCGAACCCTGTCTTTATGATTTGGTACCTTTAACGGAAGCCTTGGAAGAGGCTGGATGCCAATGCCAAATTGAAACCAGTGGCACCTATACGGTCTATGCGAGCCAAGCCACCTGGGTAACGGTGTCGCCCAAAATCAATATGCGCGGTAAATTGCCCGTTCTCGCCAGTGCGATGGCGCGAGCCAATGAGATAAAACATCCGGTGGGGACAGAAAAGGACATTACACAATTAGAGACTCTGCTTGAGACCTGCCCAGCCTCTCCTGGTGCAACCATTGCGCTGCAGCCGGTAAGCCAAAAGCCACGTGCAACCAAACTTTGCATCGACACCTGCATTGCGCGCGGCTGGCGTTTATCCGTGCAAACACACAAGTATTTGAATATCGCCTAAGTGACGATGACGAGGACGGTGGCAAGATAAATCGCGCCGTCATGGAGCAAAGCACACGTCGAAAAGCGACAAAAAACGCCGAGTACTGAAGTGACCTCATAAAGCTGGACACTGCTACTCGGCGTTTTTTTATTTCTCTCGACTGCTTCTTATTTACCTCGAGTATTGTTACTCACGTCGAGTTTCGTTACTCACCTCGATAAGTGCAACCTGCGGTACAAGTTTCTTTCACCATGACCTGGCTTAACAGAGGCAGATTCGGTTTTACCTGTTGCCAAATCCAGTGTGCTAGCACTTCACTGGTTGGATTTTCTAGCCCTTCAATGTCATTGAGATAGTAGTGATCCAGGCGCTGATAAATCGGTTTGAAAGCCGCTTTTATTTCGGCAAAGTCGATCACCCACCCCGTATACGGATCAACGTCGCCTTCTACATACAAACGCACCGTAAATGAATGCCCATGTAAACGCCCACATTTATGGCCTTCTGGCACATTCGGTAAATGGTGTGCCGCCTCAAAGGTAAATTCTTTAAACAACTCAGTGGTCATTTTACTTCATTCCAACAACAACAAGAGGCCGCATGCTACTTAAATTCGCTGGCCGACTCAAACGCATTCATCCGACCACACCCGTTAGTCTGTGCGGCCAGAATGCCTCGCAATACGGGTTTCCATCTCATTATTGGGACGATTTACGTCGATGAAATCACACATTTTATATGAGGATACCGCCACAAGTGCGCTCTCGGTTTAACATAGTCGCTACAGGCTATAACTGATAACTCTATAAATTAATAACAAATGGTTGACTCATGCGTATGACCCTTGCGAGCAAAATTCTTCTTGCTCTTTTTCTTGTTTTCGCTCTTGCGCTCGCCACCTCGCTGGCCTATCAGTCGCATCAACAAAAAGCCTTGATGACATCGATTGTCAGCGAGCAAACCTTAGATAAAGCGTCCAACTACTTTGATAGCCTTAATATGCTGATGCTCACCGGCACCATCAGCCAGCGTAATACGTTGCGAGAGAAAATGCTGTCACACAAAGGCATCGACGACGCTCGCGTGATCCGTGGAGAGGCAATAACCCGCTTTTTTGGCCCAGGAAACCCTGAGCAATCTGCCCAGGATGCCATTGACCAACGCGCCCTCAAAGGTGAAACCATTGTCGAAACCTTTGATGCTGATGCGGGAAAAGGATTGGTGGTCGCCCTGCCGATGAAAGCGAGCAGCGATTATCGCGGTACCAATTGTCTGCAATGCCACGTAGCAGAGGAAGGCACCGTACTCGGTGTTATCCGGCTCGAGTATGATCTTGAGCCTTTGTATAGCACTATCGATAGAGAAATGTTAATTACCGCTGGGATCATGGGCAGCATCGCTGTGATTGGATTTTTAATCTCACTCACTGTGATTCGCCGCTGGGTGGTCTCCCCGCTTAAGCGCGTCTCTGCCTTTATGAAACGCACCAGCCATGACAAAAATCTTTCCGAGCGCCTCAACAATACCCGTGACGACGAGATTGGTGAACTGTGCAATAGTTGCGACCAGTTGCTTGATAACTTTGCTGCCAGCCTGCAACAAGTTCAGCGCACCTCAGAAACCCTGTCTGCTGAGGCCATGAATCTGATCCGTGTCTCAAGCCATACCGATCAATTAGCTGATAGCCAACGTCACGAAACCAATGACATGTCTTCAGCCATCGATGATGTGCAGCAGCATCAACACGACATTCAAAATCGTACTCAAGAAGCGGCGCAATTGAGTGAATCTGCCGCAGGCAGTGCCAATCAGGGCAGTGATCTGGCGAATGTCGCGGCCAATGACATTCGTAAGTTGGTGGCTGATATTGGCCAAGTACGCACACAAATATTGGATGTTAATCAACAAAGCCAGCAAGTAACGACGATCCTCAGCGTGATCCGGGAAATTGCCGAGCAAACTAACTTATTGGCGTTGAATGCCGCCATTGAAGCTGCTCGAGCCGGAGAGCAAGGCCGAGGATTTGCGGTGGTTGCCGACGAAGTACGCAACCTTGCCAGTCGTAGCCATGATGCCACTGGTGAAATCCAAACCATCATTGAAAACTTGTGTGCAGGCAGTGAAGCCTCTGCGCAGGCGGTTGAAGCGACCAGTGAAAGTGCTAATCAACGTGCAGAAACCGTGATGGAACTTTCTACCGCTTTGGGTAATATCGCCGACCAAGTTAGAACGGTCAATGACAACGCCAATGACATCAGCAAACAAAGTGATCACCAGGCGCAAATGACCGATGCCTTGCTCGCTCAAGTGGGTCGTATTCAAAGTCACGCCAACGATACCGCAACCAATGCTAATGAGGTGAAAGCGATTAGTGCAAATCTCGAGCAGCTGGTTGAACAACTTGAAGGGTTAATTGGCCAATTTCAGCTCTCAGACACGCTCAAACCTTGAAGCTATACAGGATACAGGTAAACTTGCTAGTCTAACTTGCAAAATCACTGATGCGGTCACACCCCGTTGGCCGCATTACCTAAACGGAGATAGAAGCGAATTATGACATACGCGCCTGTAGTAGACGTCCTGCGCGGCAAGGCGGCAGTCGACACTGAAGTGACTGTGCGTGGATGGGTCCGGTCACGCCGAGATTCCAAAGCCGGTATTTCTTTTCTTGCCATTTACGATGGTTCTTGTTTTGACCCTATTCAGGCCGTGGTCCCTAATGAGCTGGATAATTATCAGCAAGACGTTCTGCGCCTGACCGCAGGCTGCTCCGTTGAGGTCACGGGTAAGGTTGTTGAATCGCCCGGAAAAGGTCAAGCCTATGAGCTTCAGGCAACGGCAGTGAAGGTCGTTGGCTGGGTTGACGATCCAGACACGTATCCAATGGCGAAAACGCGCCATTCGATTGAGTACTTGCGTGAAGTGGCGCATCTCCGCCCACGTTCAAACGTAATTGGTGCCGTTGCACGTGTACGTCATACGCTCTCACAAGCCATTCATCGCTTTTTCCATGAGCAAGGCTATTACTGGATGTCTGCACCGCTGATCACAGCGTCGGATTGTGAAGGTGCGGGGGAAATGTTCCGGGTGTCTACCCTAGACATGGCCAACGTGCCAAAAACCGAACAAGGCGAAGTCGATTACGATCAAGACTTTTTTGGCAAAGAAGCGTTCTTGACCGTATCGGGTCAGTTAAATGCCGAAACTTACGCCTGTGCACTCAGTAAAGTGTATACGTTTGGTCCCACCTTCCGTGCAGAAAACTCCAATACTAGCCGTCACTTGGCTGAGTTCTGGATGGTTGAGCCAGAAGTGGCGTTTGCCGATCTTGATGACTCTGCCGAGCTTGCAGAAGCCATGTTGAAATATGTCTTCAAGGCCGTGTTGGATGAGCGCAAAGATGACATGCAGTTCTTTGAACAGCGGATCAATAAAGATGTCCTGACTCGTTTGGAGAAATTCGTCAACGCCGACTTTGCGCAAGTGGATTACACCGATGCGGTCACTATTTTGCAAAACAGCGGCCAAACTTTTGAATTCCCCGTTGAGTGGGGCATTGATTTAGCCTCTGAGCATGAGCGTTACCTGGCAGAAGAGCACTTTAATGCACCGGTTGTGGTAAAAAACTACCCGAAAGACATTAAAGCGTTCTATATGCGTATGAACGATGACGGTAAGACCGTTGCTGCGATGGACGTACTCGCACCGGGTATCGGCGAAATCATCGGCGGCTCTCAGCGTGAAGAGCGCCTAGATGTGCTCGACCAACGCCTTGAAGAAATGGGGCTAGAAAAAGAAGATTTCTGGTGGTACCGCGATCTTCGCCGTTATGGCACTGTCCCTCACTCTGGTTTCGGTCTGGGCTTCGAACGTCTGGTTTCATACGTGACGGGAATGAGCAACATTCGTGACGTGATCCCATTCCCTCGCTCACCACGCAATGCCAGTTTCTAAATAGATACACTTATCCAAAGGCTGCAGGTTGCAGCCTTTTATTTGCATTTAGCTTTCATTCATCATAACCATGGACGACACCAATGTTTGAGAAAATCTCTGCGGCACCTGCTGATCCTATCCTAGGGCTAACTGAAGAATTTAAAGCGGATCCACGTGAAGATAAGATTAACCTCGGGGTCGGGGTCTATAAAAACGAGCACGGCGAAACGCCCGTTTTAACCTCAGTAAAAAAAGCCGAGGCACTACTACTCGATAAAGAAACCAGCAAATCTTATTTGAGCATTCCAGGCACCGCCGAATATGGCCTTGCCGTTCAGCAATTACTTTTTGGTGAGCATGCGGATGTCATTAAAGACAAACGCGCACAAACCGCACATTCTCCCGGCGGCACCGGCGCCCTTCGCTTAGCAGGTGAATTTATTAAACGCCACCTAGGCGATGTCACCATTTGGATCAGTAACCCAACTTGGGCTAACCATAAAGGCGTGTTTACCGCGGCAGGTTTAACTCTCGCGGAATACAGCTATTATGATCCGGCCAAAAATGACAAAGATTTTTCAGCGATGGTCGCTGATCTCGAGAAAGCGGCAGCGGGCGATGTCGTGCTACTCCACGGCTGCTGTCATAACCCAACCGGTATCGATCCGACCGAGCAAGAATGGCAAACCTTGGCAGATCTCTGCCAACGTAAAGGCTTACTGCCTATGTTTGACTTTGCATATCAAGGCTTTGCCAAAGGCGTAGAAGAAGACGCAGTCGGTCTGCGTATTTTCGCTAACGTCTGCCCAGAGCTGCTGATCGCAAGCTCATTCTCGAAAAACTTTGGCTTATATAACGAACGCGTTGGTGCCTTTACACTGGTCGGCCGTCAAGAGCAAGAAGCGGTCACCGCCTTTAGCCAAGTTAAAAGTATCGCCCGAGTGATTTACTCTAACCCACCTGCCCATGGCGCAGCGGTGGTGACGACGATTCTTAATGACCCAACGCTCAAGGCGGAATGGTTACAAGAATTGGCCACGATGCGAGACCGCATTAAAGCCATGCGCACGGAATTTGTCAAAACACTCAAAGCGCAAGGCGTCTCACGTGATTTTAGCTTTATTGAGCAACAAAACGGTATGTTCTCGTTCTCAGGGCTGAATAAGGATCAAGTGAATGCATTAAAGGCTGATCATGGTGTCTACATTGTCGGTTCCGGTCGGCTTAATGTTGCGGGTATGACGCACACTAACATGGTGCCACTTTGCACTGCGATCGCAAAGGTTTTAGACTAAGCGTCGCTGTCTTAAAAATGAAACAAAGGGCCGCTAGGCCCTTTTTTTGTTAGTGGCATTTATATTTAAACAATTTATTAACAAAACAATTAATAACAAGCCATAGCCGCTACACTAAAACCAACCAGGTTTTTTATGAACTGTGACCAAAAAGATAAACCCTATGAGTAATAATGAAGTTGTATTTGGTGACGATGAACGCCTCGTCTCGACCACTGATAAGCGCGGCGTCATTACTTATTGTAATCCGGAATTCATTCGTATTGCGGGTTATGAAGACAATGAGCTGACCGGGGCACCCCATAATATTATTCGTCATGCCGATATGCCGAAAGCAGCGTTCGCGGATATGTGGCGTAACCTTAAGGCCAATCAACCGTGGCGGGGAATTGTCAAAAACCGCTGTAAAAATGGTGATTATTATTGGGTCGATGCATATGTCACGCCGATTTATGATCGGGGCCAAGTCATGGGCTATCAGTCCGTACGTGTTAAGCCTGATCCCGCCGTGAAGCATCGCGCGGCACAGGTTTACCAAAAGCTCTGTGCGGCAGAAAAAGCAGGGAAATCGCTTAAACACTTTTCGATTGCAGACCTGCCCACAGGTGTAAAACGGGGTTTAATGGCAATCGGTTTAGCCGCCGCGCCCATTTCCCTGATCTTTGATCGCGTGATTTCCGGATGGGATATTGCCGGCGCCATTGCGATGCCATTGATACTGGGGACGATTTTTCGCGATGAGCTTTTTACCCTGCCTACGCTTAGCCGCCGCTTTCAAACGGACTACGACAGTATTAGTCGCTATATTTATTCGGGCACAGGGCTAAGTTCGGTCGTTGATTATAAGGTTAAGCTACTTAATGCCCGAATTCGCACCATTCTGGGTCGTATGCTCGATGCTTCCCTGTCGTTGAACCAGTTTTCGGACGAATTAAGCGCCTTGTCGAAACGCGTCTCCGATGCGATTAACAAGCAAAGCGATCAGATTTCGTCGATTGCTAGCAATATTGACCATGCCTCGGAATCGGCGAATAAGGTATCTGACAATGCGCAACAAAGCGTTGAACTGCTTCAGTCTGTGCAGCAGCAGAGCCAAGAAACTGAATCCTGGTTACAACAGACCGGGGAACAATTAAAAGCGCTTTCCCAGCAATCTGAACACTCGCTCACGGCAACCCAACAGCTATCGGCTACTGCTGAGCGTGTGACCGAATCGATGAGTGAAATCAGTGGCATTGCTGAACAAACCAATTTGCTCGCGTTAAACGCGGCCATTGAAGCAGCACGAGCCGGTGAGCAGGGTCGCGGGTTCGCCGTTGTCGCCGATGAAGTGCGTGCACTTTCCAGCCGCACTCAAAGTGCAACCGAACAAATTCAAGCGTCAATACAAGAGATGCACAACACGATTGCACATTGGCAAACTCAGATCCATGAAAGCCATGAACAAACACAGCAGTGTGTTGATACCACGTCTAACAGTATTTCAAGCTTACATGCTGTCGCGACGGCCATCGAAGATGTGGTGGGAAGAACGAATGAGACGCATCATTCCGCGCAAGCGCAACTAGAGACATTTACTGACATTAGTCGCGACATACATAGCATTGAGTCCGTTTCTCAGCAGAACCTCAATGAAGTAAACGATGTCTCAGAGGCAAGCAGCCAACTTCGCGATAAAGTACGCCAGTTCCATGACATCGCTAGGCAGTTCGAATAATCGCTGAGCGCTTCAAATACTAGCTAAGCAGCGCGAATAAAAGCGCCATCTGGCGCTTTTATTATTGGATGCCGTGCAAGAACTCAGCGCGTGTCGCTGCATTTTTCTTAAACTGGCCCCCTAACGCCGTTGTGGTCGTTTCACTGTTCGCGTCCATCACCCCGCGTGATTTGACGCAATAGTGTGTCGCTTCGATACGTACCGCGACATTGTCGGTCTCTAGCAGCGTTTGTAACGCGACTAAAATTTGACGAGTCAACCGCTCCTGGACCTGCGGACGCTGGGCAAAAAATCGTACAATGCGATTAATCTTAGACAAGCCAACCACTTTATTGTCGGGCAGATACGCCACAGTCGCACGACCGTCAATGGTTACAAGGTGATGCTCACAGGTGCTAGTCACAGAAATATCTTTTACCCGAACCATCTCATCACATCCCATTTTATTATCAATCATGGTTACTTTGGGAAACTGTGAGTAATCGAGTCCGGAAAAAATCTCATCGACATACATTTTGGCAATACGCGCTGGTGTTTCTGCCAAACTATCATCGGTAAGATCCAAGTCGATCGACTGCAGAATTTCACGCATGTGAAACTCGATTTTTTCTTTTCGTTCTTCAGAAGACATCTTTGATGCTGTTGTCATTGGGGTTTCGATCCCACGCGCGAGCAGAGCTTCCTGAACTTTTTTTGCAGCATCGCTTAATGCCATGATGGATTCCTTTTTAGGTATGCCTTAAGCCGTTCTTTTACTTACACACTGTCGTCACTATCAGATCAGTGTTGTCATTAAATAGAAGCATAACGTTAATATGCCAAAAATACACCTCGCGGAGACTGTGGATTTATCCGCTGGCGTCGGATTGCCTAATCTCAGCAGTTCATTTTTGTCAAGCATCGTGAACATCCATTCGATTTACCTTACGCCAGATGCAAACTTGCTTAAGATCACACCCCTTTCTCTATCTCAAACACCATCATATCAATGAAATCAAACTGTCATTTTTGTTTGATATCGTTTGCAGATTGTATCGTATCGTTGACGCATTCGAATCACAGTCGAAAGTTGATATCCAAATCGACCGCAGCACTCTCCTGCTTAGCAATTATGCTGGCAAAAGACACCTCCCTAGTGAGGTTATTTCAATAATAATAAACACGCGATGGTATATCTTGTCCCCTCTACCGGGGACTTTTTTTATCTCCCACCAAAAAAGACATTATCTTGACATAAAGCCAATTTTTTATTGGCATATTTGTTATTAAGTTAACTACGCTTGAATTAACACCCACCGTTAGTGACTAAGGAGTCATTATGAAGAGACACGTATTGATGGCGGTCATGCTTGCTGCTGGCGTCACCGCCTGTAGCAGTAGCAATGATGCGAACAATGCTAAAAACGAGGTCACAACCTCTGGCGTTGCTCAGCAATGGCAACTGACCATGATTGATCAACAGGCTATCAGTGCGGAAGGATCCCCAACGTTAAACGTCAATAAGGATATGGAAGTCAACGGCTATACCGGCTGTAACCGTTACTTTGGTAAGGCGGAACTCGACAACAATCGCTTCAAGATTGATCGTATGGCCAGTACGAGAATGGCTTGCGCGGAAAACGCAATGGCGTTAGAACAAACCATGAGCCAAGTGTTGGGTCAATGGAGCGACGCTAGCGTGCGCAATAACACATTGTTACTCAGTAATGATGCGCACACCTTAGTCTTTACCCCAGTTAACTCATCCAAGGCGACAGATGATCCGTTACTTAAGAGCCCAGCGGTAAATTCACGCTTCAACAAGGGCGAGAAATATTAACTCTATATCTCAAAGATCGATTCCTGATCTTAAAGACCGGCTCGTGAACGTAAAAGCCGATGAGTTATCCTAGAGGGCGGTACTTGTTACCGCTCGCTTTTTCACGACACCACCATCCAATGCCAACCTTTATCGACATCAGCCTTCGCTCGCGTCAAGCCTATTTCGCCATAAGCGCATAGTCTTGAAGCCGTCATTTCTTTTTGCTCAGTCACGGTGACGCCGCCTACAAACACAGCAACCCGACTCTCCGGTTCGTCCTCAAAAGGTATCTGAAGCCGTTTAACCGCGGTGACGCATTCTTCACCTAATCGCGAGGCACCCTCAGTGCGAGGCAATATTGCAATAAATTGACTTCCCGTGTAACGACAGACGAGATCGCCTGGTCGTTTAAGCATCTCATCAATGGCTTGTGCCACTTGGCGGATCAACTGATCACCCGCAACCCGACCGTATTGGCTGTTGTAATTAGATAGGTGCTGGATTTCGACCAGCATTAAGCTCAGGGGTGTTTCATCACGGACCGCGCGCTGGATTTCGCGCTCTAATGCTTGTTCAAATTGGGTTCGGTTATATAACCCCGTCAACCCATCACATTTGGTCATTGATTCTAATCGGCTATTCGCATCTTTGAGCGCATGTGTTTTTTGCTCGACTTGGACTTGAACACTGTACGCCCGTGCCTGCAGGCGATAGAGCAGATAACAAATCACAAAAAAGATGCCACTACCGATCAAAAACGTCCACATTGGCACCCAGCTTTGTCTTTGTTGCATGTAACTGACTGTGGGATAGCCCACCAACTCCCACTCTCGTCCGGCAAATAAAATGGGTTCAGCGGGCTGTTGTGCCAGCGAATCCTTCATTTGTGCCAGTTCAACACGATGGGTATGCAACACTTGGCGATGATTAGGATCGGTGGTATCAATTAGGGTGTAATTGATACCGTCATTGATCACGGTTTTTATCGCAAGATTGACCAGGGTTTCTACATCGATCACTGCCACTAAAAATCCACGCAAATCCTGGGTATCATCCCCTGCTAGTTGTTCGGGATCGACGAGAATCGGCATAATGAGCAAAAAGCCACGCACATCACCATACGCCCGTTCAATGGTCGTAGCAGGCGTAGCCACTGGTACACCAGTATTAAAGCTGGTTTTAAGTGCCTGGCGTGTGATGGATGTTGAGCCCAAATCATAACCCATCACAGCGTCTGATTGATTGTTACCTGAGGTAAATCTAAGGGGAAAATACATATCACGGCGAGAGGCGGGTACTAACTGGCTCTGATCGTTGAGTTCAACAATATTGAAGCTTGTTCGATCAGGCTGAGCCGCTGTCATACCTTGTGTGTAATGCCGGCGTTGATGATGCATGACAATATCGGCCCACTCGATCGATTTGAAACTAGGATGACGCTTTAATACCCCAGAGGTTAGAGGCTGAAAATTGCGGGCGTTTAAGCGATGCCCAGCATCGAAGTGATTCTTAACCGCATAAAGCAGTTCAAGACCCAGGTTGACCTCGCGCGCCAGCGCCATTGCCGCATTATTAACATCCTTGTGCAGCTCTTTACGAATGGCTTCTTGCTCTTTTTGATAGAGTAGATGCGCCGTGAATGCCGCAAACCCTACGCCAATAAGCGCCGTTATGATGATGATACTCCATGCACGCCGAGGCATTATTACTATCCTTACCCTATATTACCTACGCAATAAATATGTTAGCTGCGCGATAAATATGCTAGCTGCGCGATAAACATGTTACCTACGCGATAAACGAGGGGGCGTTATAACCCACTTATCTTGTAAGCGTAGTGGGCAAGACTATAAACGATCAATTTTTTAACACTATCTTGGCATGCAGGCTACATTTACCCCATGACAACTGAGTTGAGACAAGTAACGGCTGCAAACATAAACAAGACACCTGCATTTATACGCCACAATGTGGGCTTAATTCGCTTTATTAAGTGCCAAATTTGCGCAGCGAGAGCCAACAAGCCAAACCCAGCCCCGGCAACAAACGCATTAATCTGGCTAGGTGCGATATCTGAATGACTTAACGCCGCCACGCTTGCGACAAACACCATCAGTCCCATAAACGCCATCACACTTGCCAGTGGTAATAACGTGTCAAAAGCCTGCAAACGTGAACGCGCACGCACTAATAGACCATGCCCCAAGCTTGCACCAAGTAACACCAGCTGTAATACCCCGGCGACAACCAGTAGCCCACCCTCAGCCATCAGTATGGTAATCCATGTAACAACGCCCAATAAATTTGCGACATACAACAAAGGAATGGGACCTGACCGACGTGTTTTGCCCGTTTTTGATCGAAACGCAAATATCCCTAACGTTAAGAAGGGTAAGATGGCGAAAAAACTAGATGGAACCAAGATCAACCAAGCAAAAGTCGGCACCCAAAAAGCATGATGAAAACGCCCTCGCTGGCCGGGGCAAATATCGCCCTTCAAAAGAGCTAACGACAACACGAGTTGTGCCCCCAAAACAGCAGACACGATCGCGGGAACAAGTAACACGTACATAACAAAAATTACCTTACATAAAGCATTAAAAAAGAGTCAACTATTGAACTGATTACATTAAAAAGCGCCATCGATCACATTGAATGCACGAAACAGACTCAAAACCGCCAATAAACTGGCATGTTTGTACACTTATACCAACCTTTATGACAGATAAAAACAACATGACCGCACGACGCGATAATAACAAAGTGGCGCGAGCAGCGGGAACCTTTGCACAAACGGAAAGGACAATGGGTGCAATGATGAGTGAGACCTTAGGGCACATTATTTATAAGCTCCAAATATCATTTTTTGAACTTTGGAGTGCAAAAAAACACGCCAACAGTTTTAATAACACGCGTAGTACCTATCTGCGCAGTCGCTTATGTGTACTGTGTTACGTTTGGGCTGGGCTCACGATCGCTTGGTCTGTCGCTGATTTTCTATTCCTATCGGACACTACCGCCGCCGCCCAACTATCATTGCAACGCTTGCTATTAGGTGGGATGCTAATAACGATTGGTTACGCAGTGAGTCGAGCTAACAATCTAAAATCGGCTAAACTCGGTCTCGTCGCGATGGTGATTGCCACCAACGCCTTTTATTTCTCTGCCAGCCACACCCTTCATTTCCCTACGGAGAACACCGCGTTTTCCTATAGCTACACGCTATTGCCGATCATTCAGATAGTCATGCTCACTATCTTTCCGCTCACCATGCGCGAAAGTTTATCGTTAATGACAATTACTTTAGCTTGCCATCTCTGGGTGGATTCGTTCGGTGGCACCATGACCAGTCCCGACAATATTGCCTCATACTGGTTACAGACAGTGATTGCCTTCATGGTGGTCTGGTCACAGCTTTCGCAATTACATATGATTTTGCGCCTTTATCGCCAGGCGACACTCGATCCGCTCACTGGGATCTATAACCGCCGAATGCTGCTTCAACTGGCAATGCGCGCACTCGCCGTGAGCGAGGAACGACATTCTCCCTTTTCTGTGTTGTTGCTTGATTTGGATAAATTTAAACGCATTAATGACAAATGGGGCCATTACGCTGGCGACGTTGTTTTACAGTCGTTTACACGTACAGTGCAAGAGCGACTAAGAAAATCTGACATCTTTGGTCGTTTTGGTGGCGAAGAGTTTATCGTATTCTTACCTAAATGCAGTGGTGAGGTCACGGCACAAATCGCTAACCGATTACTCGAAGAAGTCGAAAGTATGGATGTGCCAATTGATGAAAGCCGAACGCCGCTCAAGGTGACCGCGTCGATTGGTATCTCCACCTTTCAACCCGGTGACACACTCTCATCATTGATTGAACGAGCGGACAGTGCGCTTTACCAAGCCAAAGCCGAAGGACGAAATTGTGTCCGTGCCTACCAACCGGGTCATCAAACCAGTGTTGATGCACGACATTCAGTGAGCCGCGACAACATTGATATGCCGACCGAAGCATCACTTTGAAGCAGCCGCACGGTGAGTCGACGGCGTTCATGCCATAAGCCCAGCGTACGGCAAGCTCATGGCTCAGTATGATACGAGGCCGTGCTCATGGGGCCGCCGTTTGCTGGTGTATTTTGCGAGCGCGGCTTCGACTCACCACCCGGGATAACCCAAACACCAAACCTAATAAAACCAGTCCCAACGCTAATGCGGCAATGACCACGCCGGACCATGCATAATGCTGCCAAGCCGCGATGAGATAAAAGCCGCCAAGACTGCCACCGACATAATAATGTACCAAATACAAAGCCGTTGCGGTTGCTTTGCCTTGTGCAGCTTGGCGGCTCACCCACCCATAAGCTAAAGAGTGAGTGAAAAAAGCCCCACCGCTAACCACCAACAACCCAATAACTATCCAAGGTATATCATGACTTAATGTCACTAATACGCCTAGCATCGCCACCAAGGTGCCAAAGGCCATGCCTCTGATTGCACCATATTTGAGCACCCACCGGCCACTGAGCCGTGATGTCACCGTACCGGCGAGATAACAAACAAATACCGATGACACCAAGCTTACTGGTAACTGATAAGGAGGCGCTACAAGTCGAAAGGCGGTGACCGAAAATAAGTTAACAAACAATGCAAAATTCACCCCACCAATAAGCATGGCTATCCACAAACTTGGCGTACGTAAATGCGACAAGACCCCACATGAATGGGTGAGCAACGATGTTCTACCTGGGGAGAAATAGCGTTGACGAGGCAGCAATTTTGTCACGATCATCACTCCCGCCAGTGTGAAGGCCGCCATGGCGAGGACCGCACCATGCCAGCCCCACCAATCGGTCATTATACCACCAGCAACGCGACCAGAAATGCCACCCAGTGAATTAGCACTGATGTAACTGCCCACGGCGATCGCTAACGCCTTGGGAGAAAACTCTTCGGCCATGTAAGCGACCGCCACCGCCGCAAATCCACCAAGAGACAAGCCCATCAACGCGCGCAGCAGAACAATCATCCAAAATGATGAGGTACTCGCCATCGCAAGCCCAACAAGCGGCAGCATCCATAAGCTGGTCAGCATCACAGGCCGACGCCCAATACGTTCAGAGAGCACCGCCCAAGGCACTAAGGAAAAGGATAACCCTAGCGTTGCCGCCGCAAGCAACCAGTTCGCACGCGTTTCACTGATCCCATCACTGGCTGCAAACACAGGCAACATCGGTTGGAACAAGTAAAGGTTACAAAAAATCAGAAAAGAGCCGAACGCAAGTGCAAATGCCGTCAGCCGATAACGTGATGAGCCAAGCTCAATCATGACAACCTCACCGTTTAGTCAGATGACCCTATACTAGCAACGGCAATGTGCGTAATAAAATAGATTCACGTTAAGTTAGTTTCATTGTCAGCTATTAGTGCGTCACAATGCCGAACATCACATATTGCCCCTATACTCTATGCAGGAATATCGCTAAAATCGCCGGCCAATTAATCGCCCGCTTTGGCGCATGACTGCAAATCATTTGCTCACACGCGCGGCAGACCAAGAGACAAAGACGTGACACCGACTGCTATATACGACTATACCCCCTACTGGGCCGCTTGCTTCGGGCCTGCGCCTTTTTTGCCAACCAGCCGAGAAGAGATGGATATTCTTGGTTGGGACAGCTGTGACATCATCATTGTCACGGGCGATGCCTATGTCGATCACCCCAGTTTTGGTATGGCCGTGATTGGACGCACCTTAGAAGCACAAGGCTTTCGAGTCGGGATCATTTCGCAACCCAATTGGCAAACTAAAGAAGACTTTATGGCACTCGGTGAGCCTAACCTGTTTTTTGGTGTCACCGCGGGTAACATGGACTCGATGATCAATCGCTACACAGCGGATCGTAAACTGCGCCATGATGATGCTTACACCCCGAATAATGAGGGGGGTAAAAGACCTGATCGTGCTGTCTTGGTGTATTCTCAACGTTGTCGAGAAGCTTACAAACAGACACCCATCGTGCTCGGAGGCATTGAAGCAAGTTTACGCCGCCTGGCTCACTACGATTATTGGTCAGACAAAGTTCGTCGCTCTGTGTTGTGTGATGCAAAAGCCGATATCTTATTATTTGGTAACGCGGAACGTGCATTGATTGACGTTGCACACCGCTTGTCACGCGGAGATTCATTGGCCAATATGACGCGTATCGCGGACACAGCCGTAATGATGAAGTCACCGCCTGAGGGAATGGCAGAAGTAGACTCAACCCGCATCGATAAGCCGGGTAAAGCAATGACGATGCCTAACCCTTATGCCACTGAGACCCAGTGCGAGACCAGCAAAAAAACGGAACCTGACGCGGCGAAACCGATTAGTATTCGCCCTTCTCGCCACGATGCCAAAAACACCTTTGTTCGCTTACCCTCGTTTGAAAAACTCAAAAACGACCGGATTTTATATGCGCATGCCAGTCGAGTGATGCATTTAGAGGCGAATCCCTACTCTGCACGTGCGCTCGCGCAACAGCATGGTGACCAACTGCTTTGGATTAATCCCCCTCCGGTGCCGCTGACCACAGAAGAAATGGATTACGTTTTTGGCTTACCTTACGCCCGCGTGCCACATCCGCAATACGGCCAAGCTAAGATCCCGGCTTACGATATGATTAAAACGTCGGTGAATATCATGCGCGGCTGTTTTGGTGGCTGTTCGTTCTGTTCAATTACCGAGCATGAAGGCCGGATTATTCAAAATCGCTCGCAAGCGTCGATCATTGAAGAGCTTAATGATATCCGCGATAAAGTGCCCGGCTTTACAGGTACCATTTCAGATTTAGGTGGACCGACAGCCAACATGTATCGCTTAGGCTGTGCCGATCCGAAAGCTGAGCGAAACTGTCGTCGCCCGTCCTGCGTTTTCCCAAAAATTTGTGACAAGCTCAATACCGATCACCGTCATACCATCGATCTCTATCGTAAAGCCCGTCAAGTCGAAGGGATTAAGAAGGTGCTGATCGCATCAGGCGTGCGTTACGACCTCGCGATCGAATCTCCAGAATATGTCAAAGAGCTGGTCACGCATCATGTCGGTGGATACCTCAAAATCGCGCCCGAGCACACCGAGAAAAACACCCTCGATCTGATGATGAAGCCTGGCATGGGGGCGTACGATCGATTTAAAGCCTTGTTTGAGAAATACAGTAAAGAAGCGGGGAAAAAGCAGTATTTAATCCCCTACTTTATTGCCGCTCATCCTGGCTGTACCGACGAGGATATGGTGCATCTGGCGTGCTGGCTGAAAGAGAATGACTTTGAGTGCGACCAAGTGCAAAACTTTTACCCATCGCCAATGTGTAACGCCACAGCGATGTATCACTCAGAGACCAATCCACTCAAAAAGGTACGTTATAAAAAACGCGAAGCACTGACCGTCGCTAAAGGAGAGCGCCAACGTCGCTTACATAAAGCCTTATTGCGTTATCACGATCCGGCGAACTGGCCACTGATCCGTGAGGCGTTGGTCTCGATGGGTAAAAAACATTTAATTGGTAACGGCCCGAAATGCTTAGTCCCCACAGAAGATAGCGCAGCGACAACAGGTCGCCAGCGTCGCTCAGGGCGTCACGGCACTCAGCGCTTTGCCACTAAGCATCCAAAGCAGCCCGATATCCGCCAGCCTAACAGGCACAAACCGAAGACACATAAACAAGCGGGTTCCAACGCCAAGCGTAGATAAACGGACTTAAGATTTGTAGTCAAACGTCACTATACGGCTCAAGGCTCAAGGACAAAAGACAAAGAACAGAAAATAGAAAGCAAAACGCCCCAACAATGGGGCGTTTACGATAACGTGTCGGCGTTAGGCCAATATAAGCGATGGTGATTACGGCCTTGGCTAACGGATAAGCTCCATAACGATGACGCCCAATGCCAGCACGCATGCAATGGCCCCAATGACCCAAGCAATTTTTTTCTGCGTGCTCTCTTCCAAGTATTGCGCAGCGGTAATACCGAGTAAAACTAGCAAGATAATAACAACTGTTTTAAGCATTTGTTTGCCTTAGCTTTTAGCTCTTTATTTTACTGTACGCGAAATAACCACAGGTGCAATCCTTTAATTTATACGTTGCCAGAGCACGCAAGATCAGTGCGCGTATGCGCAAGTCGCAATAATACCTGCAGTGGATGCAACAGCGGTGTCTCACTAAATCGCTTCACTTGGCTACGGCACGAATACCCAGTTGCGACAACCCGCTCTTTGGGTAAGTCAGCCAGTTTAGGTGACCAACTTAAATCATAGATGGCTTCTGAGGTATCGCGCTTATCGGCTTCATGGCCATAGGTACCCGCCATGCCACAGCATCCTACAGAGACGGGTTTAAGCTCTGCGCCAAAATGGGCGAATAAATCAACCCACTGTTGCTCTGCATGAGGTAACTGCGTTTTTTCTGTGCAATGACCAAATAAGTACCAAGGCTCGGACGTATGCTCAGCCTTTGCTGGTAGGCTAGGCACCACATTCGTTAACCACTCATGGCTCAGTAGGACGTTAAAATCACCACGATAACGGCCCAGCGCCTCTTGATATTCATCGCGGTAACACAGCACTAAAGCAGGATCGACACCCACCATCGGAATATTCAGCGCCGCTAGCTGATTTAAAAAGCCAGCGGTATTACGCGCGGTTTGGGCAAAACGTCGTAGAAAACCTTTTACGTGTTGTGCTTTACCGTTGGGCTTAAAGGGAATCAGCATCGGCACTTTTCCCAGTCGACGGACCAACTTGATCAAGTCGTGAATCAGTGGCGCTTCATAAAAACTGGTAAACGGGTCTTGCACGATCAACACATAGTTTTCACGCTCTTGCGTGGACAAGGCTTGTAGCCACTCGAGATCAAATTTGAGGGCATGATCGCCTGCCAATGCCTGGGCCAATGTCGGCACCGATAAAGCGGGTGTATCGGTGTAACCAATGAGTTTGGCTGTTAACCCTTGTGCCCACTGGGGTTGGGTTGCGGCATTGACTAACCTAGGCGCTTTAGCCATTAATGGCAGCAAGCTTTCAATATTTGCGACCAGATGATCTTTAATCGGACGCGGATAACGGCTGTAGTACAACTGCATAAACCGGGAACGAAAGCTGGGAACATCGACTTTAATCGGACACTGACTGGCGCACGCTTTACACGCCAGGCAGCCACTCATCGCTTCCATGACCTCATGGCTAAAGTCATCCGCCTCTTTTTGGCGGGTAAAGTAACGCCCGAATTTCGCCATCATTTCACGGACTGAGGGAGATTGCGTCATGAGTGCTTGCTCGACATCCAACGGATCAACGCCCTGCTCCGCGAGCAAACGTAACCACTCGCGCACAATCCCTGCCCGGCCTTTAGGTGAGTGTCGACGGTCATAACTGACTTTCATCGACGGACACATGGGTGACGACGTATCATAGTTAAAGCACAACCCGTTGCCATTGCATTCCATCGCGCCTTTAAAGCTATCTCTGACCTCAACCGGGATCTGGCGGTCATAAAAACCGCGCTTGGTATCATCGACCTGCACCAAAGCATCGTCGCTGTGAATCGGGGTACAAATTTTTCCAGGATTCATCCGGTTTTGCGGATCAAAGGCCGCTTTTACCCGACGCAATTGCCTGAACAGAGTCTCACCAAAAAAGGCAGGACCGTACTCAGAGCGATAGCCTTTACCATGTTCGCCCCACATCAATCCGCCGTATTTCGCCACCAGTGCTACGACCTGATCAGAAATGGTTTTCATCACCCGCTCTTGTTCGGGATCGCACAAGTCAAGCGCGGGGCGCACATGCAATACCCCTGCATCAACATGGCCAAACATGCCATAGTGCAGATGATGGCTATCGAGTAATGCGCGGAACTCACTGATAAAGTCCGCCAAGTTTTCTGGTGGCACACAGGTGTCTTCGGTGAAGGCAACAGGTTTGGCCTTGCCTTTCGTCGCGCCCAGTAATCCAACCGATTTTTTGCGCATGGCATAGATTTTATTAATCGACGCCAGATCACGGCAGATCTGATAACCAATCACGCCTTTTTGCTGTTTCGCTATCAAGCGATCGAGTTGCTCACACAGGGTCGTAATTTGTGCCTCAATATCATCGGCATCATTGCCAGCAAACTCGACCATATTAATGCCGTGCATGACCTTTCCCGGCACATCCTCCAGCAGATCACTGACGGTATGCCACACAATATCATTACGCGCTAAATCAAGGACTTTAGCATCAATGGTTTCAACTGAAAGCGCCTTAGCTTCTACCATCATGGGCGCATTACGCAACGCTGAATCGAAGCTGTCATATTTAATATTTACCAAGGTGCGTACACTTGGAATGGGCGTAATATTGAGCTTGGCTTCGGCGATGAAGGCTAAAGACCCCTCGGCGCCACAGAGCACACGGCCAATATCGAACTCCGTTACGGTTTGATCGTAAACATGTTTAAGATCATACCCAGTCAAAAATCGGTTGAGTGGCGGAAAGGTGTCAGTGATCAGATCACGATGTTCGCGACATACGGACGACACGGTTTCCAGAGCACGTCCGGCTAAATCACCTCGCGCCATCGCTTGCTTGAGCGGCTCCGGCTTAAGCGGTTGGGTCTCCAACACACTGCCATCAATCAATACAGCTTTTAAGCCCAGCACATGATCCGATGTTTTGCCGTAACGTAACGACCCCTGCCCCGATGCATCGGTATTGATCATCCCACCGATCGTGGCGCGATTACTGGTCGATAAATCCGGCGAGAAAAAGTAGCCATACGGACGCAACACATCATTGAGCTGATCTTTGATCACCCCGGCTTGAACACGCACCCACCCTTGTTCAGGGTTGACCTCTAAAACCTGGTTCATATGACGGGAGATATCCACCACCACATGTTGGGTCAGTGACTGACCATTTGTTCCTGTGCCGCCGCCGCGTGGCGAAAACTTAATGTCACTGAAAGGTGGGGCTTGAACGGTCTCACCAATGATGCGCAGATCATCAACCGACGATGGGAAAAGAACGGCTTGAGGCAGTGCTTGGTACACACTGTTATCCGTCGCTACCGCCAGACGGCTTGCGTAGGTCGATTCGATATCGCCCTGAAAACCCGCGTCTTGCAAAGCGGTAAGAAAATCAACGACGGCGGACGACAAGCCCGCCTGTGGGTGTATTGCCGGTATCATTGCGGTTCCTGTGCGAGTATCACCATGCCTGGTGCAATTTTAGTTATGCGCCTACTTTACCTTAACTCTTGGCACAGCCAAAGCGATCACAGGGTAAATCCTTCGCGAGTCAATCCTTAAACCCTTATCACCATTCCTGCCAACCGAGCCGAGTGCTTGACCATCTCGCAAGCTCTGGGCTCGCAATCAAAACCCAAGGCCCTAAACTCCACGCTGCCATGGATACAACGATCAATACAATCCAACTCATTCCCGTCACCTGCACCACGCCCCAAGCGGCCAGAAGCAGCCCAGCGACCCCCAAGAAAATCCAGGCCAAGGTCAATAGTTTTCCCATCATGCTCGCAGCCGGTTTATGACTGGGGAAAAGCTTGTGCCAGACCTGACCGGTATATATCCCAGCGCTTAATGCGGCTAAGTAGAGCAGATCGGGTAACTTTAATGCTAACGCCAATAATGCTAACAACACACAGACCAATAGCCACAGCCGGCCGGTGGTCAGTAGCGGCCGATCTTTCCCTATGGTCACTGCATCTATTTTCACGGTTATCCAGGCTAGGCTGCTTCCCACTAAGGCGCCAATCACCACATCACTAGCAAAGTGAACGCCCAAATACATGCGGTTGAGCCCCATCAAAATCATCACCGCCAAAGCAAGCACTAACGACCCATATGCCTGTCCATGCGTATCACGACGCTTTAGGTACCAGGCGGTGACAACGGCTGCCGCTAATAAGGTGTGACCGCTTGGCACCGTAAAGCCACTTGCCTTACCGATTTGCAAGTCAGGCCATAGGTAAAACGGTCTTGGCATCGCAAATCCTGTTTTTAACGTGATAGAGACAGTCGCCGCACTGATCAAAAGAAAAAGCAGCGACAGCGCCGATTTATGGCCACGAAAAATAAGAAATAGTGGTACCAAGGCAACGTAAAATGCAATTTCTCCTAAGATGTTGATCAGTCTGAATAAGTATTTAGTCATCGCGCTCGCGACATCGCCCAAGTGCGCGACCACCGTTTGTAGGCCAGAGACGAGGCCATACTGACTTACGTAAAAGGCAGGCGCTAGGGCACTAAAATCCGCTAAAGCAGCGACATCACTGCTAGGCGTTTTTGCCGCCAGAGACCATAGCAACTCACCGCGATCTTTAAATCGATAGCGATAGTCGCCTGCCTGTGCAGGCGGTATTAACAAGGCTTTATCGATTTCAGATCCAAAGTGCAGCGCCTGCCAAACCGGCAACACGCCTGTGCCATTGGCGTTCGAGACAACCGGTAGCGGCGTTTGGCTTTGGCAAGCAAACAATACCCCACGTTTATCTTTGTGAGCGACCTTCCCCACATTGACGCGAAGAGCCGTTTCTTCAAACACTTCACGCGCCAGGGCTCGGGTCGGTGATTCAGCCAAATTCACTCGTCCACCGGGTAAACCATATCGCCCGGTGACTCTATCTTTTATCAACAGTAGTCGCCCAGCAGGATCGGTAATCACACAGGCGACCCCTGCGATCCCTTGCTCCTTTGAAAACGTATCGTCACCTTGTGCTAAGGCATAACTCGACACCCACCAGCTAAATACTGACAATAGTACAGCGATACTCCGTTTCATTCGGCGGCTCCTGAATGCACCTGTCCTGATAAAAGATAAGGAAAAAGAATGACACAGCCAGACCCTCTCAGTCCCTATTATTACCATCATAACTTTCAAAGCTTGATCGGTTTAGTGTCTGAACGTGACTGGGATCTGCTCACAGGCAAAGAACGGGCTTGGCTTACCTGCTTTCAACAGCTTAGCTTCAAAGCTCAATGTTTGCTGGTCCGTTTATTGATGCGCCGCCATGATTACTTCTTAGCCGACAAACTGACCTATCCCGAGCTCGGAGACACCAGGCCACTGCTCCACAACTTGGCCGATAACGGATTTGTCAGCATCACCGATACTGCCCCCGCTGACGTCTTATTTAACCTACTGAGTAAGGCGCAACTGATCGATGCGTTTCCAGCAGTGGCCTTAGCGAAAAGTGCGAGTAAGACAAAGTGGCAAACAGCGATCACTGACACCTATGACGATCCGCTCACCAGTCCCTACGCGCTAGTCGTCTGCCACCAACCAGACCTACTCCCCGTCTTATTGTTATTGTATTTTGGTAATTCACGCCAAGATTTGAGCCAATTTGTCATCGCCGAGCTCGGTATTCAGCAATTTGAATCGTATCCTGTTAGTCAGTCTGAGCGTTTATTTCAACACCGCCAACACATTGATGATTGGCTGCACTTGTCTGCGCTTACCGACACGGTCTGGCAAGCAAAAAAAGCCAAGCGCCCAGCATCGATTCTTGCGCTACAATCACGCCTTCCTCAGCCGTTTGAGTGGCCGCCACTTGAGCGCAAACGGCAACGGTTAGTTAATCGTATTGCACGTGAGTTTGAGCGCCACGATGACTTCCCTTGTGCCACATTGCTTTACCAAACCACCACGCAGCCGCCAAGCCGGGAGCGACAAGCTCGCATGTTGATTAAACAAGGTTATATTGATGACGCATCACGCATCATTGCGGCCATGCTCGATGCGCCTCACGATGAGGAAGAATATGACGTCGCCTGTCGTATCGCCAAACAAAAGCCCCTCCGAGAGCATGCCCGTTTGGTGCCGACAAACTCAGTCAATCCTGCCATTGTGGATAGTGAGACATTGACACTCCCCCTTGCACATCGGGTGGAATGGGACGTTGCGGCGTATTATCGATGCCAAGGCTGGCAAGTATGGTATAGCGAAAACAGTTTGCTGAATGCGCTGTTCGGACTCTTTTTTTGGGACATTCTGTTTTTACCCATCAGTGGCGCCTTTGTGAATCCATTTCAACGTGGCCCGCGCGACCTGTATAGCGACGACTTTGTCACCAAAAGACAGCCCCAAATTCATACGCGCTTAGCGAACATTGATCAAGCACGCGATTGGATAGCACGACACTATCAACAAAAACAGGGGCTCAGTAATGATTGGGTCAACTGGTCTGTGGTTGAATGGCCGCTGCTTGACGCCGCCTTACACGCCCTCAGCGACACGCAGCTCAGCGCGTGTTTTAAGCGTATTTTGTTCGATCGACGCCATAATCGACGCGGTCACCCCGATTTGTTTATGTGTCGAGGCGATGCTTATCAATGGGTGGAAGTGAAAGGCCCAGGAGATGTGTTGCAGCCTCATCAAAGCCGCTGGCTTCAGTTTTTTCACCAGAATGGCATTTGTACCAAAGTGGTCTATGTCACTTCAGCTACGTCAAACAGCTAGTCAGGTCTAATCGTCAATAGAAACGATCAATGTATGTGACGTTGTCACTTAGCGTCTTCAGTATGAGGATTAAAGATGTAGTGCGAGCCATCGTAAACAAGTCGTTTAATCAAGGCTTCACAGTGTTTAAGGCCACCGCGGTCAAACGATACGCCGTAGCGTTGCATTCCCCATTTTTGCTGACGGTTTTCCACTTGCCCGCTTAATACAAAGCAATCGTCGCTATCGGGCGCTTGGATTTGTATCGCGATTTGATGGTGCTTTTCAAAAACGGGCGCTATAGCATCAAAACTAAACCCACAGCCACCTGCAGAAATATCGGTAAGATTGACCAACAAACGACGACTACCTAGAGGAACTTCACCTTTCACATTTAATTCATAACGATTATCTTTGCGCTGTTGAATCAATTTGGCTTGCTGTGGTAACTCAACCACCACCAAATTAACGGGCGCTTTGAGTACGGTGGAAATTTTGGATGCAAACCGTACTTTCGCGCCTTCACCCTCATCAGAAACGGCATCCACGGCGAGGCGATAACCTTCAATAAAAAATTGATTAACCTGATTGAGGTTTTCCGTGGGCAGAGAAAAGAACAACCGTTTTTCGCCATCAAAACCGATAAAGGTACAGTCAGAGCGATATGTTTGCCCCACCGGGGTTTTAATTTGTACCTGGGTGGTCGTTCCGTGTTTCATGAATGCCACGGCTCGCAGACCAATGACGGTGTCTTCTCTTACGGTTCTATATTTTTTGGCCTTAAGCTGAGGCAAAGACTGCATCATTCTAAATTCTTGCGGTTAAGAGAACAAAGGTAACGGCAAATTCAATCCCCGTTACCACTTAGAAGCCATGACGCGCACGTAATGAGCTATTGGCACGTCCAGCTGTTGACACGTCAAGCTGTCAACACATCAAGCTATTGCACGTTAACGATAACAGCCGTTGGCTACAGCAGGTACATAACAAACTGCATTAAAGGTACTGTATTGCCGCTCGATCCAACCACTTGATTACCTTCAATCCGGGCGGTAAGCGTGGTTGTTTTTTCCGACTGCGTGACGAACCCCGCACTGGATAAGTTACTGACTTTTTCTCGCCATGGCGACCGTGAAAGCAACACGTTTGGTACCGCCACATCTAGATTGCCAGACAACTGACTCACCAGCTGATTCAGGCCAAACTCACCCGTGGCGTCGCCACCGCTTAGCTCAAGGCGCATATCAACGCTAACGTCCCCTTCTGGAAGCGTCAGGCTTGCCGGCGACAAATTAACCGATAACCCCGACTGCAACAAATCCACAACGGCTTGTTCCATCGCAGACGCACTTCCCGGCGCCTGGCCCTCTTGCCACTGTGACGATAGCAATGCGATCTGAGACATAGCCGTATAATCAAGGTGGTTAGCATCTAACGCTACCACCAAGTTGCGCCAACGGGTTTGATCTGGCAACGTTATCTCACCAACGGTGAGTTGATTGGTATTATTCAGCGACCGCGCTGACGCCGATTCAACCAGCTCATTGCCAATTTCAAGCTCAACCTGAGCAAGCTGGACCGATTGACCATTGCCGTTATCTAGCTGCGCTTGCTCAATCGAGAGCGACTGATTACCAATCCATAATCCCTCTTGCAGATAACCTTGGCCGCTCCCTGTGATGGTATCAACTTTCAACTGCTGGCCATTATCATCATTAAAGGCGAGAGCAGGCAGTGAGAAGGTTGCTTTACCGCGTCCTTTGCGGTCAATCTCGCCTTTAACACTCAGTTCACTTGCGGTTAGATTACTGTTTGACTCCGAAAGCGAGAAAGGCGCCACCGTCAGATGATAGTCAGAGGCGCCGGTCAGCAGCGTATCAAGGTCTAAGCGAACCGGTGTCGGATTACCTGGCCATACCTTTTGAGTAATTTGTTGTAGCTCTGGGGTCATTACCAAGGTATTGCTCGACGAGACCCCCAATACACCGTGAGATATCTCTGATGTGATCTCGTAGGCAACCGGCAACCCTGACTGCTCCAATAACACTTTACTCTCGCCCTTAAACTGGACACGCGTAACCGCTTGTGAGCTTAAGTAGCCTCGCTCATAGCTCTGTTCCTCGAGCGTAAAATCTGCGGTTGTGCGTTGATCCACTTCACGCTCATACATTGAATGTGCAATTTGACCCGTTGCAAATGGCCAACACGCAACCACCGCAAGGCCGCCGGCAATGGCGCCATACTTTCCTAAAAACATGTCTTTTTTGCTCCAAGGACACGAAAACCATTAGTGTAACCAAAAATGGACGCTGACGATAATATACTAATAGATTGGGATACAGGTTTAAGTCAGTCAGCAAGCATCATTTGTCTATCCATCGAATAGGTCACGATAAACACACGCATCATGCCGACGTTCATATTGTAGTCGCTGATTTAGCCAGCTGACTGCCGATGTATTAAGCGCCATACAGGATCACGATGGGCGCGCGCATTCAAGTTGCGAGGTTTAGCAGGATATGTTCATGAATGTCGACTATTTCGCATCATTGAAGCGAATAAATGCCTATAATCAAAGCGAATTCGCGACAAATCGGCAGAGTGTATGAACCCTTATGTGATATTGTGCATTGACCAAGACCCTCTCGCGGTGGAAAAGCTCTCTCACGAC
Organism: Salinivibrio sp. MA607; assembly: GCF_001996245.1. Lineage (NCBI taxonomy): Bacteria > Pseudomonadati > Pseudomonadota > Gammaproteobacteria > Vibrionales > Vibrionaceae > Salinivibrio > Salinivibrio sp. MA607. Next base: position 62,098 of record NZ_MUFJ01000007.1, read on the forward strand.
CTCGCGCCGTTTCGCGATGTCTTTGATCTATGCAGTACTGACACCCCTGATGATGCCTATGCGTTGTTACATGATTTGAAAGCGAACGAGCAACAGGTGGCGTTATTGATTTGTCATAACGCGCCTGGGAACAATGATGGCATTGATTTATTAGTCAACGTTGACAACCATGCCGCCAGTAAAGGGGCGCGTACTATTTTGCTCAGCGAAGCGCCGCAGTACGATGTCATTTTGCAGGCAGTCAATGAGGGTCGGTTAAATTATTGCATGCACAAGCCGTGGCGAGCAGATGAATTACAGCGGGTTGCAGAGAAAGAACTCACAACCTATGTCTTGCGGCATTGCCAACACGATTTATTGCGTTATAGCGAAGTGCTGGATCATCGCACCTTACTGGATGCGCAAGTCGAACGTGAGATAAACCAATTTCAGTCACAATTGCTCGCGCCAGCCGAAAGCAATAAAGCAGACATTGCCGACCGAGTGATTGCTGGCCTTTATGCCTTTTTTGACGGCAATGACGAAAGCCGTGCCTGCCGAACCTACAGCGCCAACCATGTACTCACGAAAGAAAACCAAGATAACGCATTTTTATGGTTTATTGCCGAAGGCGACGTTGGGCTCTATAAAACCGACGATAAAGGGCAAGTGCACCATGTCTCTACCCTCTCTGCCGGCAGTTTGATTGGTAGCATGTCGTTTGTCACTGGCGAGGTCTCTTTCTCGACTGGGCGCACACTCACTCGCACCCGAGTGATCAAAATCGACCATACGCTATTTAGCAAAATAATGACCAGCCGCTCAGAGCTGTTACCCCTGTTTATTCAATACCTACTATTGCATTTTAACCAACGCTTAAAGCGCAGCATTGATACCGAAATCCAGCTACAGCAAACACTCGCTTCGCTGGATGAGGCCAATCGCCAGTTGTTAGAAAAAGAAAAAATGGCGCTCCTGGGCCAGCTGGTCGCCGGTGTCGCACATGAACTCAATAACCCTGTTTCCGCGATTTTACGTAATAGCGACGCACTTGCCGACGCTTTAGAGCACGTCGCAAAAACGCCCCTTGATGCTGCCAGCCGCGAACAAGCCCTTACCCTTTTGCAAAACAACCGCGACAGCACCCCGCTATCAACCGCCACCGCGCGAACACATACACGTACGTTAAGTGAATTGACCGGGAGTAAACGCACAGCACGAGACCTGGTGAATATTGGCCTGTATCAACAAGATACGGTGACCAACTGGCAACAACGTTTGGGATCACATTTTGACACTGAATTGGCGACTTGGAAGCAATACGCCCGTTGTGGTCGCCTATTACGCTCTAATCATGTATGTGCAGGTCGGATCGCCGATCTCGTCAAAAGCTTACGCACCTATGCGCGCCAAGACAGTGAGCAGCGCCAGCGTACTCATATTATTGAAAGCATTGATGACACCCTGACATTATTCGAGCACCGACTCAAACCACACCAACTAGAAAAGTACTATGACTGGGTGCCTGACATTATCACTCAGCCATCAGCTTTGGCACAGGTTTGGACCAACCTTATTGCCAACGCACTGGATGCGATGCCAGAGCCGGGCACACTTACCGTGACAGTTAAAACCCTTAACGACCAAGCATCTGGCATGATTCAAGTATCGGTGACGGATACGGGGATAGGAATGACGCAAGAACAGCAAGAAAAAATGTTCGCGTTGAACTACACCACCAAGCGCGAGGGGCATTTTGGTTTGGGTATTGGCCTGACCATGTGTCAAACCATTGTTCATCAGCAAGGGGGCGATATTCAGGTCCGCTCCCAACTCGGGAACGGCACCACGATGACAGTCACCTTGCCCATAGCACTCCCCGCCTCTGCTAATAAGGAGCCTCAAGCATGAGCCAATATTTAATTTTATGTGTGGATGATGAACGCGATGTACTCGATAGCGTGATAGACGATTTGCAAGGTTTTACCGATCACTTTGAGGTCGAAGCCGCCGAGTCCGTTTCCGAGGCACGCGATGTGATTCGCGATATGGCCACGGAAGGAACACAACTGGCACTTATCTTGTGTGATCACATTATGCCAGGTGAATTAGGCGTCGATTTTCTCATTGAGCTGGCTAATCAGCCTCAAACCGCTTCGGCACGCAAGGTCTTACTCACGGGTCAAGCAGGGCTGGAAGATACAGTATCAGCGGTGAATCATGCCAGTTTGCACTATTATCTCGCAAAACCGTGGCAGAAAGACACCTTAGTGAGCGTGGTGACCGATCAGTTAACCAGCTATGTAGTTGCTCACGAACCCAATTTGTTCCCTTGGGCTAGCGTACTCGATACCCCGCGTGTCGTGGAGGCGATTAACCGCAACAAATGGAATATGGACGGCGAATAGCCCCAATTTATTGCCATAACCGCGCATTGGGTCAGAAATGCGTAAAAAAGCCTAAATGACGGGCGGATGTGCTTGTTTCAGCGCGCAATCGTCTTATAGAATGACTTCAACACCAATAACAAGTGGAATTGATAATGCGTAAATCTCTTTTAGCTAGCGCGATTGTCGCGTTGGCTTCTTTCAGCGCCGTGGCCAATGAAGAAGACGCCAACCTCACCACCATGAGTAATTTTAGTTACGATTACTTGGAAGGACGTGTCGGTGTTAGCCCCCTCACCTATGGTGCAGGATTTAGCATGTCTATTCACCCTAATGCGCACATTCGTGTTGAAGCAGATACCGAGTTTGATTCGGATTGGGATACCGCTGCAGGGATTGGTTTTCATGCACCGATCAATAACTGGGCAGACTTAACCGGTGAATTGCTTGCGCGCGGCGTCAACAAAGAGAACTTCAATAGCGATGTGGGTTTAGAAATCAATCTTGGTATTCGCCAATGGTTGGGGCCACAAGTTGAAGTGGGCGGTGAAATCGGCCTACTCACCGTGGATGATGAAGAAGATACATTTGGCTCTGCTTACGGTCGATTCCACGCAACCGAACTGTTCTCGTTAGGCGCGGCATACCGGGTTAACGAGTGGTATGGCGATCAGTTTATGTTTACGACACGCTTTAAGTACTGATAGCGATACAGCCAAGATCAAAAAAACCCGCTTTGATGCGGGTTTTTATTTTTCTGTCAGTGACGAAGGCTCGCTTCTGCCCAGCCCTCAGCGAATCAATAACATGGGTACCGTCGATTCAATCAGCAGCTTGGTGGTGTTACTTCCGACAAAGAACTGACGTAGTTTTGAATGCCCGTACGCCCCCATCACAATCATATCCACTTGATTTGACGCTTGATAATCTAAGATTGCTCGGTGTACTTCACCCGTGAGTTGCGCTTGCACAACATTGACGCCTGCCGCTTGCAATCGCTCAGCCGCCCGTTTAAAAGCAGCCAATTTCTCTTGCGAATCTTCTACCATCACTAAGTGACAAGTCATTCCCGCTAATAATGGGGTGACGAGCGCCTTCTCCACCAGCTTTTCGCTGATGTCACTGCCGTCAAATGCGAGCAAATAACTGTCAGGTGTCGAGAACTCACCATTAGCAATCAGCGTGTGTGCCTTAATTGAACGCACGACACTTTCAAGTTGTGAACCGATGGCTCTAGCATCACTTTGATGCACTTCACCAGATTTTCCCAGCACCAAGACACGCGTTTGCGCTTCCAGCTCAAGCAAGGTTTCAACCAGGTTGCCATGACGTTGCAAGGTGCTAACATCATTCAACCCCTTCGCTTTGGCGTCGTCTGCCAGCTCAGAAAGTAGCACTTTCCCATGCTTCATTTCGAGCTTAGCGCGCTGACCATCTAGCTCAACCAATTCTTGTAATAGTTGCTCTCGACTGCCTGCAGCTAAGTTACCGGATAGTTCAGGCTCCGGCTGGCGAGACGATTTATCCAGCACATGGAGTAGTGTTAAGGGTACAGACAGACGGCTTGCCGCCCAAATGCTCAACGCTGCCACTGGCTTTGAATAATGCGGGCCATCGACGCATGCTAGGATCCGTTGCTCCAAACCTTCTCTCCTCTTTGTTGAATATCGCTGCCCATTCACTCAATCATTTGCTGACAACGATCAACCTTTTATCATATTTGCTACTATGCCATTGATAGTGACAGACACACGCGTCTCGTAAAGCGTAAATCGGTAAAAAATTGATCCCGCCACTTTTATACTTAGATATCCGGTATCCTGACAGTAACAGGGCAAATCACACCTTGGTTCACCAAACTGACGATGTCTTTTTCTCACTGACGATGCCTTTTAACGCAGGTTGGTGAGGAATCAGGCGTTCATTCGAATTTTCACACCTGACTAACACACAAACGCCACGATCTGCGCTAGGCTTTGCGACTTCTTCATTTCGTCAGGATAAAAAGACAGCATGAATCCAGTTGCCGGGCCTTTCCCTCGAGATACCTATCGTTTCCCAAAGGGCCGCTTTTCGATAGTGAGTGTTTACAGCTTTACCAGTGCCGCGATTGTGGCCTCAACGATTTTCTCGCTCCTTTTATTTCTCTCGCTTGATGACAACCCGTTAATGCAGTGGTTGTTTGGCGCGCTTGCTGTCATTTTTGAAGCAGGTAAGTTTTATGCTTGGTATGAGTTTGGCGAACGTCGTGCCCACGGTAACTATACTGGCGCCGCCTCGGCACTCGGTTTTTATCTCATTTTGGCTCTAATCTCGATTGGCGGTAGCATCGGCGGCATTAACAGTGCCACGAATGCAGCACAGAGTGAGCAGCAACAAGGCCAAGCCAAGGTCGCGGCTTATGACCGCCAAATTGAAGCAATTGAGCAGCAAATTGCACTGAATAACGAGGCCGCTGAACGGTATATTGAACTAGATAGAATTGCGACAGGTGTAGCACGGCTACAACGGGAAAACACCCAGTTGCGCAAAGAACAACAACAACTGGCATTAACGCGTGACAGTTTACCGGCGGTGGCTCAAGGCTCTGTTTTAGGACTCATCAGTAATCTCGCCAATACCTTAGGGGTGAGCACTGATCAGGCCCAATCTTGGCTGGTGATATTTCTTTCAGTATTATTAGATTTATTCGCGGCTTTTTTTGTTGGCGTCATCGGTGAGGAACAACGCTTTCGCCACTGGTACCATCACCCACACAGCGGTCCTTTAAACGCGACTGCACCTGCAACATCGAGCGAGACCCAGACGGCCTCAGACCAAGCAACCTCCTTGCCTGAAACGCCTAATGATGAGACGCTTGAGTTCCCTTATACCGATATAAAAACCGCACTTGCTGCCAAAACGATACGCTGTAGTAAAAAAGCGGTAAGCACTGAGTATGCGCTAAGCCAAGACACTGTCGATGCGCTTTTTACTCAATTGCAAAAAGAGGGGCTCGTCGCCAAAAAACCTAACCATCATTATCATTGGGTCGGTTAGACTAGACGAAAAACACAACAAGAAGGTGACCTATGCATAACGCTGCACAAGAGCTGCATGCTCCCAAAGCATCGCTATGGCGAGCATTAGGCGATGTTAGTCCGCTTTGCCTCGCCGTTCTCCCGTGGGGAATTTTATGTGGTTCATTAGGGCTGCAAATGGGCTTTAGTGCCTTGCAAACACAGGCGATGTCATTACTCGTTTTCGCGGGTGCAGTGCAGTTGTCCGGCACCATGATGGTTGGCAGTGCGGCTGGCCTACCCGCCGTGTTGGGCTCTACTTTGGTGATCAGCGCACGCCACCTGTTATATGGCGCACACTTTCGTCAGTACATTACCCCTTTGCCTCTCAAGTGGCGCCTCGGCCTTGGCTTCTTATTGACTGACGAAATGTATGCACTTTCAACCGCACATACTCGCAAGCACGATAGGTTTTCTAAACATTATGCCCTTTATACCGGCGCGGCGTTTTACATCGGTTGGAATCTTGCCACCTTAGCGGGCATTTTGGCGGGGTCACAACTTAAAGCATTGGAGGCCATTGGGCTCGACTTTGCCATTGCGGCAACATTCATCGCGCTCACGGTACCCAGTATAAAAACACGGCCCGTTTTACTGTGCGCCTTAGCGAGCGGTTTAAGCATGTTGCTACTTACCTATTACCAGATCCCTCATGCGCTGATTATGGCAACCGGAATTGGCATGGCGTCGGGGTTGCTCGCTGAATCGCTACCCGCTAGGAGGATGACATCATGAACTATTGGTTAATGATCGTCGCCATGGCGTTGATCACCTTCTCCGTGCGCTACCTTCTGCTTGCACGCAGTGTGCCTGTGCGCATCGGTCCTCGATTGCAACGGCTGCTTACCTACTCAGCACCGGCGGTATTGACCGCGCTGTGGGTGCCGATTGTCTTCTTTCCCGAAGATAAACTGGCTATCTCTACTACCAACCCTTATTTGCTAGGCGCGATGGTTGCCATTGGCTTAGCGTGCACCCGTTTATCAACGTTATTAGTCGTCGGGATATCGATTGGCTTCTTTGTTGCCCTTCAGCTACAGGTGTTCGGCTAACGCATAGAAAAACAAAAGGCGGGAGCATTTACCCGCCTTTTTTATCATCTTCAATATATCTGTGATTCACATATGAACATCAGTTATTTTGAACACGTTGCTTTTGAACACATTGCTTTTGAACACCTTGCTTTTGAACACGTTGCTGCACGCGTGAGACGTGCACCAATCCTGTTAATTTGATACTCGGCTTGAGCAGAAGCTGCGCACTCCCGACGATAAAGAGCCAGGTGCCGCTTTCTATCAATGCATCATTGAGAAAAAAGAAGCTTCCAATCAAAAACCAGATCGCAATCAACAGGTCGTTAAATGCACCAAAGGCTTCATAACGACGCTGAATCGCAAAATGCTTATTACCAATATCAATATCCAGCTCTCGGCCATTACGCTGTATCATTTGCTTCCTCTGGACCTTGGTATTAATAATCGATGGCATTAACAGTCAATGTGTTGGCGTTTAATCCCCAGCATCGTCTGCACCATATTCAAGAAGAAGGTGACAGCACTCATGCCTAAAAACAACCATGCAAGAGGAATGAAGGCGAATAGCTCTTGTATCGAACTGTTTGCAGCTATTTGTGGTGTGGAAAGGTTGAAAGCGAGCAGGCAACCGATGCCGAGTAGAAAGAAGATAAAAGATGTACGAAAATGTCGCAGTAGGGTTAACATAAAACCTTTTTTAATTGCTTCAGTACCCTTTGTGACTGACTACTGTCTCAGAAGTTCCCTGTTTTTTGCATTTTTTTCAAAAAAAAGCGTTCACCATGTTGGTACCAAGGTGAACGCTGGCCTACGTGATTAGCTTAACACCAATAAACCATCGAACCTACAGCTTGTAGGTCGAGACTTTGTCGTTCAGTTTGGTGGCTTGATGACGCAGATTATCCGCCTCTTGTGAGGTATCGTTAGCGCTGTGTACTAAGTGCTCAGACACATCCTTGATTGAGGTAATATTCTGTGTGATTTCACTCGTGACATGAGTCTGCTCTTCCGCTGCCGTGGCAATTTGCGTCGCCATATCACTTATCTGATTTACCGCCGCATCAATTTCACTCAGCGCCGCAGTAGCTTTATCAACATCAGCAACCGAATCGCCCGCCAGGGATGAACTGCTTTCCATGGTCGACACAGCGCTAGCAGTTGTGGTTTGCAAGGTCTCGATCGTTGATTTAATTTCTTCTGTGGAGGCGTGTGTACGTTGCGATAAGATACGAACTTCGTCGGCTACCACCGCAAAACCGCGACCTTGTTCACCCGCACGTGCCGCCTCGATCGCCGCATTCAATGCCAACAGATTGGTTTGCTCGGCAATACCTTGAATGGTCGATAATACGGTTGAAATCTCTTGCGAGTGTTTGTCCAACTCGGCAACGATGGTGCTCGCCTGCTTGAGTTCATCCGATAAGCGTGTGATCGATGTTTTGGTATTTTCAACCACCGCACGCCCGTTATCGGTACTCTCCGTCGACGCTTGCGCTGTACTGGCCGTGTGCTCCGCGTGAGAAGCAATCTCTTGCGTGGCGGAGGCCAGTTCAGTAACCGCCGTGGCTACCATAGTGACTTCTTGTTGCTGTTGATTAATATCATCTACGTTACGGTGAGCGCGTTCCGTACTGCTATCTGATTGCGAGGTCAACTGCTGCGCTTGTTCACGAATATGGCTGATGAGCTGATGCATACTGCCAACGAAAGTGTTGAAGTTTTTTGCCAACTGCCCCACTTCATCGTCGCTTTCTACCTCAATCCGTTGCGTAAGATCACCGCTACCATGAGCAATTTGTTCCAACGCGTTGGAAACATTGGTTAACGGCCTAAACAGTATATTAACCAGTAAGTTAAATAACAGCGTACATGCAATAACAACCGCAATAGTGACCGCAATTTGTCCCCACACTGCATCAAACAGTGGTGCCACTAAGGAGTCGTAATTAATGACGGTCACCGTGATCAAGTCGGTATCTTTGATCGCTTTTGCGTAAACGACACTTTCAGCGCCGCCTACCTCAGCGGTGACACTCCCACCGGAATTCATCGCCGATTTTATCGTATTAAACGATAACCCTAGTTCACTGATGGATTGATTAAGCAGATCGGTGTTCGCATGAGTAAAGATATTGCCATCCTGGTTGGCAATAAACATATAACCACTACCAGGCAAAATAACTTTCTCCAAGCCCTCGATGATATCGCCAATCTCTACATCTGCGCCCAACACCAAGGTTTGCCCATTAAACTGCAATGCTTTACCCAATGAGACAACATTCGCCCCCGTTGCTGCAGCTACCGTTGGATTATCCATAAACACATTAGACGGCGAAGCCTTGGCATTGGTGTACCAGCCCCATTTTCTAGGGTCGTCATTACCCGGCGGCAACACCACCCCATTGGCATTATCTTGGCTACCGTCCGGATACGCGAGAAAGACATTATCAAATCCGCCCGAATCGCGAACCTGTTTGAGGTGAGTAACCATGTTGTCTGGATCCGCTTCGCGGGTCAGTGATGTCATGGCTCGCTCTTTGGATGCCACCCAATCCGACACATACTGATTATACGACGCTGTTGTACTCTCTAGTCGTTGCGCCACTTCTGTATCGAGTCGCGACAAAGAGGCTCTAAAAGAAAGCGCCTCGACCAGAAAGCCACCGATAATAATGGCAAGCCCGGCAGAGACCGCCAGCTTGTGCTTGAGGGAAAGTTTTTTAAACATAACTGCCTTGTTAGTCCGTCATAATGTGTTAATAATAATTTCAGTAAAACAGTGTTCCTGACGCCCGGCAAAATGGGCGCCAAACAACTGATAGGTCCATCACAACATTTTTGTGAAAGGGTTACTCAGTCTGTTGTTAACTGGCTATAAAACAGACCACATACTGCAACAAACCTAAGCTTACGGTCACTGTTATTGTATCGCACTCACAGCTTAACAGGCATGGTAGCGGGTTGCCTGCGCCAGATCAGATAAATGTAACAAGCTAAAGAGTTGAATATTACGTTCAACATCCAAATCCTCATTCTCACCTCGCAACTTTTAATGACCTACACTAGGCTTTAACTAATTGAGATAAACGCTAATAGGGGCGAATTGAATGGACTTGTTTGCAGATCAACGTGACGGCGCAGCGCCCAAGTCTACTGACACAAATACAGCGTCGGCGGCAACGCCATGGCGTATACTACTGATTGATGACGATGATCTGATGCATGAAGTGACACGGCTAGCGCTGACAGGGTTCACTTTTCAAGGACGCCCGCTAGAGCTGCTTTCTGCCTTATCAGGTCAGGAAGCAAAAGAGATTTTACAGCGAGAGCAGGACATTGCCTTAGCGCTTGTCGATGTGGTGATGGAAACCGAACACGCTGGACTTGACCTGGTGCGCTATATCCGTGACGAGATGAACGATCATGTTATTCGGCTAGTGCTACGCACAGGTCAAGCAGGTCAGGCGCCAGAAGATAGCGTGATTCGTGACTATGACATTGATGACTACAAAGAAAAAACCGAGCTGACGACACAAAAGTTGAAAACCTTACTCTACTCGATGCTCCGCTCGTACCGCGATCTATGTACGATAGAAGAACAAAAGCAAGGCCTTAAGCGCGTGATTGAGGCATCAGCCAATGTACAGAACACCACTAATCTTCAACATTACGCCACTGCGGTGTTAGAACAGCTTACCTCTCTGCTTTATATTCACGATTCTGCCTTTTATTGCGTGGTACAACCACGCCCTGGCGCCGAAGAAACAAGAGCGTTAACCCTAGCCGCGACCGGTGAATATGTGGACTGCTATACCGAGTGCGCGTTTGAAAAACTGCCTCCTATTGTATCAGCGCGATGCAAACAAGCCCTCGAAACTCGGACGAGTATTCAGTTTGATGATGGGTTTGTTCTATTCCATCGTGATGATGAGGATGTCGAATTTCTGTTGTACGTCAACCACGCGAAAACTCTTTCGGAATTAGATCAGCATTTACTCAAAATATATATGCAGAACATTGGTTTAACCTTTGAGAACCTCAGCCTCATGGTGGATCTTCGCGAAACCTCCAAAGAGCTGGTGTACAACCTTGCCAATGCCGTTGAAGCGCGGAGTAAAGAAACCGGCGCTCATGTACAACGTGTGTCTTTATTTTGTGAAAAACTGGGCGAGCTGTATGGGCTGGATGAACAAAAAACGATGCTGATGAAACATAGCTCACCGCTGCATGATGTGGGTAAAGTCGCCATTCCTGACGCGATTTTACATAAACCCGGTAAGCTCAATGCAGAGGAGTGGGACATCATGAAAAAACACGTTGAATATGGCGTAGAAATACTGAGCCATTCAAAGCGGCGATTAATCTTAGAAGCCAAGGAAATAGCAGCCACACATCATGAAAAGTGGGACGGCAGTGGCTATCCTAACCAGCTAGCCGCAGAGGCAATCCCGATTAGCGGGCGCATTTCAGCTTTGGCCGATGTATTTGATGCGCTAGGGTCTAAACGGTCTTACAAAGAAGCGTGGACAGATGACGATATCCGTCATGAGTTATTCGCGCAACGCGGCAAACATTTTGAACCCAAGCTCGTCGATTTACTCCTTGAGCATTGGGATGACTTCGTTGCCATTAGGGAAGCGTACCCAGATTGAACTGAAGATTTACATTTAGATTTTTCTCTTAATCATCATTACAGCGCGACAGTCTATCTATGACCCGAAGCCATAAATTCGATGACAGCATTCGTAACCCTTTCTTCAGCCTGGTAGGCCGACGCATTCTGCTAATTATGGTTTGTCTCAGCGGTTTTTTCACGCTATTGACCACAGTGTTACAGAGCTATTGGCAGTATGATGAAGCCTTTAGTCAAGTGGAAAATCGCCATGATGAAATTGAGCATATCCACGCCGAATTAATCGCGAGCTCACTGTGGATTTACGATCTCACCAGTGTTCAAGAGCGAATCGATGGATTAGTCAACCTTCCTCATGTTGACTACCTAGCCATACGGTCCGAAAACTATCTTTTTGAGGCAGGCAAGCCAGTCGACCTGAAAAAGATGGTGAATGAGTACCCACTGGAATATGATGACCCAGATACAGGTAAAACGCAGCGCGTCGGTACCGTCTATGTTGAGTCAAATATCCAGACCATCTATACCGAATTGACGCAGCGTTTTTTTATTACCTTGCTACTCAACCTCATAAAAACCTTACTGGTTTGCTTCTTCATTCTCTTAGTCTTTCATTATACCGTCAGTCAAAGAGTCTTTAAAATTGCGCAATTTCTTCGCCACTACAACCCACTCGATCCCAAAGAAGAAAAACTCATTTTGCCGAGAAAGCGCTTCATTATGGAAAGAGAGGATGAGCTCGACTGGCTTGCCGACGAAACGAATAAAATCACCAATAATATGTCAACGCTTTACCGTAATATTATGTTAGAGCGTGAACGGTTATCGGACTTTACCCATGTATCTTCTGACTGGCTCTGGGAAACCGATGCCGATCTCAAGCTCACTTTTTGTTCTGAGCCAATGCGACAAGCATTCGGTTTAGGGGCCAATCGCTTTCCCAACCTCAAAGACTTAGTGCATGGCATTGGCTGTCAGCAATTTGTGACTTATCTTAATCATCAACAAGACTTTGCCATGTGTGAAGAAACCATCCCATTCGGAGAGCAAAGCCGTTATTTTGTATTTCAAGCGATCGCCCATCATGGTGTGAATGGCTTTCGGGGGTTTCGTGGTACCGGCATTGATATCACTGAGCTCAAAGCCGCGCAATTTGAACTGGAAGCATTGAACCAAAATCTAGAGTTAACGGTGGATGAGCGAACTAGAGAGCTGCAAGAAAGTATGGAACACCTAACAGCGGCGCAAGAGCAGTTAGTTGAGTCAGAGAAACTGGCCGCGTTAGGCAGCTTAGTCGCCGGCGTTGCACATGAAGTTAATACCCCGTTGGGGATCGCGGTTACCGCCTCCTCGGTTGTTCAAGACGTCACCAAAACGCTCAATCAAGCATTTGAAAACCAAACCCTGACCAGCACGCAGTTTGCTTCTTTAATGAAGCAGGCGAATGAGAGCATACAAATGCTCGAGCATAACCTAACACGTGCCACACGTCTTATTCGCGACTTTAAACAAACCGCGGTCGATCAAGTCTCTGAAGCACTCACTGAATTCGATGTCAAACAAACCTTAGATGCATTGATTGCTAGCCTGCATCCAGAAACGCGTAAAGTCCCAGTGACGCCGCAGGTTGTAGGTGATAACAATATACGGATGTACAGTTTACCTGGTGTGATCACTCAAATTATCTCAAACCTTGTCATGAACAGTATCAATCATGCTTTTGAGGATACTCAATCGCCTGAAATCATTATTGAATTTGAAACACAAGACGACCATCTGTACCTCAGTTATCAGGACAACGGATGTGGTATTGATCCCGCTCTACATCATCGTATCTTTGAACCTTTTTATACCACTAAACGCGGACGTGGCGGATCAGGCCTAGGGCTGAATCTGGTATTTAATTTGGTTCGGCAAAAGTTAGAAGGCGAGCTTCAATTTGAATCAGAGCCAGGAAAAGGCGCTAAATTTATGTTTTTAATCCCTTTGAGCTTATCGACTCGCAGCTCGCGAAACGTATGCAAAGACAAGCACTAAGGCGATAAAAAGAGCATGGGAAAGCTGCAAAAATTTGAACAAGGGTTAAGTCATCCACTGTTTAGCATTGTTGGACGGCGGATCATTTTATTGATGGTACTTCTCAGTGGCGTTTTCACCATCATGACAACGCTCTTGCAACTATCATGGGACTATGAAGAGGCATTCAATAACGTTGATAAACGCCAATATGAAATCAAGAATGTGCATGCAGATCTGCTTGCATCCTCACTCTGGGTCTTTGATCTGGTCAGTGCGCAGAACCGCCTCAACGGTCTGGTTAATTTACCCTATATTGATTACCTATCCGTTGAGTTTGATGGGGTTGTTTTAGATGCCGGTCAACCCAACACACAAAGCACGGTCACGAGCGAAACAGTGCTGACTTACGTGCACCCAGACACCGAGCGTCGTATCGAACTCGGGGTTTTAAAGATTGAATCAGACACACAAAAAATCTATGACGTGTTGCTACAACAATTTTTAGTCACGCTGCTTCTTAATGGCGTTAAAACACTGATTGTCTGCGCGTTAATCCTGTGGGTATTTCACCAAAGTGTCAGCCAGCGAGTATTCGCCATCGCCAAGCATTTACGTCAGTTTGATCCGTTAGCACCGACTCATGAGCCGCTAAACCTAAAACATCGTAAGTTTATCATGGAAAAAAATGACGAACTGGACTGGCTCGCTGACGAAACCAATAAAATCACCTTACGGATAAGTAACCTTTATCAAAATATTATCTTAGAGCAACAACGATTAGCTGACTTTACTAACGCTGCGTCAGACTGGCTTTGGGAAACCGACGCGACACAGCGACTCACCTTTTGTTCAGAAGCAATGCAGTCTGCGTTGGCTATTTCCATTGAGCCCCCCACAAAAATAAAAGCGGTTCCAGCACTTATCCATTGCGCGTCGCTGCTAAACAAAATGGATGCCTGTGAAAACTTCACCATGTGTGAGGAGCAGATCACCCTCGACGGCAATACCCATTATTTTATTTTCCAGGGCGTCGCGCATTTCAACCATCAAGGCTTCGTCGGTTTTCGAGGGACAGCAATTGATATTACCGAGCTAAAGCAAACACAGTTTGAGCTAGAAAAATTGAATCAAACCTTGGAGGCTACCGTTGAAACGCGAACTCAAGATTTAGAACACAGTATGGCCCATCTCAAAGCGGCACAGAATCAGTTGGTCGAATCAGAAAAACTCGCGGCGCTCGGACGTTTAGTCGCCGGCGTCGCCCACGAGGTCAATACACCACTTGGGATAGCCGTAACCGCCAACTCAGTAATTAAAGAGGCCGTTTCACGCTTAAATACCGCGTTCGAGCAGCAAACGCTAACCAGCCAACAATACACAGAATGGATGCAACAAATCACAGACGGCACTGGCATGCTAGAAAATAACCTCAATCGTGCCGCCCGCTTGATTCGAGATTTTAAACAAACCGCAGTCGACCAAGTCTCTGAGAGCCGCAGTCAATTCCGCCCTGTACAAACCCTGGATGCGCTCGTAGGGAGCCTGCATCCTGAAACGAAAAAAGTCCCAGTGACACCTGTTGTCGAGGGCGATGCGGAACTACTGATGAATAGCTTGCCGGGCGTATTAACGCAAGTCATTTCAAACTTAGTGATGAACAGCGTTCGCCATGCCTTTGAAGGGGTAAGCAATCCGAATATCCACATCAAAGTGATAGACTATAACGACGAGGTTGACATCGTATATACTGACAATGGTGTGGGGGTGCCTCCCGACTTACATCAACGCATTTTTGAGCCCTTTTATACGAGCAAGCGCGGCAAAGGAGGATCAGGGTTGGGACTGAACCTTGTTTTTAATTTGGTGTATCAAAAGCTGCAAGGCCAGCTCAAATTTGACTCTGACGTTAACCAAGGCGTGACGGTCACATTAACGTTACCCAAGTTTCTCCACGTATCACCCCATTTGGAAGACACAGAGACAAAAAATGGCGGGGCTTTAAACGAGTAAAGAGCCAGCATGGCTGGCTCTTGGTGATTAACGCCTAACGCAGGCAGAATTTAAGCCAGCGCCGCGTCTTCTTCCGGTGCGGAGGCATGCTCAGGAAGATAGCGGTAGTATTCCGCATCTTTCGCCGGCGAAAGCGTGTGGCCCATGATCATATCAGCGGCCTTTTCTGCCACCATAATCGTCGGTGCGTACAAATTGCCATTGGTGATCGCCGGGAACACGGAGGCATCCACCACACGCAAGTTATTCACGCCATGGACGTTCAGCGATTCATCCACCACGGCCATCTCGTCACTCGCCAAGCCCATTTTACAGGTACAGCTTGGGTGATACGCACTTTCCCCTTCTCGAGCCACAAAATCGAGGATCTCCTGATCCGTCTGTGCCTCGCTGCCCGGTGAAAGCTCTTTGCCACGCAAATGATCAAAAGCCGGCTGGGCAATGATATCGCGAGAGACACGGATCGCTTCCACCCACTCTTTACGCTCTTGTGGCGTTGAAAGGTAGTTAAAGAAGATCTCTGGCTTCTCATCCGGGTTGGTACTACGAATTTTGACATGGCCACGCACATCGGTATTCATCGGCCCAACGTGTAACTGGAAGCCATGTCCTTTGTTCGGTGCCGAACCATCATAACGGATCGCCAACGGCAAAAAGTGGAACTGTAAATTCGGGTAGGCGACTTCGTCGTTACCGCGCACAAATCCACCCGCTTCAAAGTGGTTGGTCGCGGCAGCACCTTTACGACGGAAAAGCCAATCAAAACCAATTTTGGGCTGATTGTGATACTTCAAGGCCGGATACATACTCACAGGCTCTTTACATTCGTACTGCACATACAGCTCTAAGTGATCTTGTAAGTTTTCTCCCACGCCTGGCAAATGATGCACCGGTTTGATACCTAAGTTTTTCAGCGTATTCTCATCACCTACACCGGATAATTGTAAGAGTTTGGGTGAGTTAATCGCGCCGCCGCAGCTGATAATTTCAGCCCCATAAGCGGTTTTTTTGCGACCCCACTTACGGTATTCCACCCCAATCGCGGTTTTACCTTCAAACACGATCTTATCGGTCGTTGCCCCTGTCAGTACTGTCAGATTTTTACGGTTCATGACCGGGTGTAAATACGCCCGGGCAGCACTGTGACGACGGCCGCGATAGATATTTTGATCAAAAATACCAAAGCCTTCTTGCTGATAACCATTCACGTCGTCGGTCAATGGATAGCCCGCTTGTTGCGTCGCGTCAAAGAACGCACTAAACAGAGGGTTATCACATTGTGCGGTTTCAATCGCCAGCGGACCATTGTTGCCATGATAGTCATCTTGGCCTTTTAATCGCGTCTCACACTTGCGGAAATACGGTAAGCAATGGGCATAATCCCATTTTTTCAGCCCGTGATCGTTGGCCCACTTTTCATAATCCAACGCATTACCACGAATATAAATCATGCCATTAATACTACTGCTACCACCCAGCACTTTACCGCGCGGCTGCGCAATGCGGCGATTATGCATATTCGGTTCGGGCTCGGATTCATAGAGCCAGTTATAGGTGCTATCTGTTAGCAGATAGGTTAACGCCGCAGGCATGTGAATACGAAAATCAATACGATAGTCAGGGCGTCCCGCCTCGAGTAACAGCACCTTGTTATCTGGATTGGCACTTAAACGATTCGCCAGTACGCAGCCTGCCGAGCCTGCACCAACAATGATGTAGTCGTAATTTTGTTGCTGTCCCATAAAACCTCCAGTTTTTGTCCTTCCCGCGCGCAGGGCATAAGCCCGGAATAATCGCAACACGGGTGATGGGTATGATTGTGTAGAGGTTTCCTTTTTGATGATTTTTATAATTCGCTTGATACTTGTGCATCAATGCATTGTTGTAGCAACCGATAATGGTGGCTAATCGTTGCTTGTGCCTTAAACGGCTCCGCAGCGATAATGTGGTTAACGGTCTGTTGCCAGTTTTCCACTGTAAGACGACGGTAATCTGTCGCCTGATAAAGCGCATAGTCGTGTGAGCTAAACCCTTGCTGTATCGCATGCATCACCCACTCAAAAATCGGATTTCCCGACATGGTAGCAATCAACAAGTTCAGTGCTCGGTCGAGCTCCCCTAAGCGAGCGAGATCGGGCTCATCATCTTTGGCAAGTGCCGCAAGCTCGGCGACCTTATCGTTTAACTGTTGCTTTTGTTCTATTGTTCCACGACTGATCGCGAGCAGTACTAAGCTGTGATCGACGGTTTCACGAAATTCCGCCACTTTGTCTGCTTTGACGTGACTTTGTTTTAAGAACAATGCCAGTGACTCGCTAATATTGTGCACGTCAACCTGGCGGACAACCGCTCCACCTTTTTGCCCTTTACGAATTTCAATCAAGCCTTTTTGTTTGAGTGATTGAATCGCCTCGCGTACCACTCCACGCCCCGTCCCAAACTGTTGCTGTAGCTCACGTTCACTGGGTAACTTGTCTCCCGGCTTCAGCGCTTCCGATAAAATCGCAGATTCGATCTGCAAGGCAACGTCTTCACTGGCACGTCCCATTTGTACCGGATGAAACAGACTGGTTGTGGATGCTGTCATGATGGCTCCTCGCTTTTGGTCCTACCAAACTAACAAAATAATCGTAATATCGTCAAATTTATCTTTAAAAACCGCTTTTGGTAGTACCTTAACGATGAGCTTGGCGATTAAACCTCGATATTTGGGGTTGGGTCTTGAATAGAGAGTAGTCAGTGACTATCATCACGTTTTTTATTTATAAAGGAGAGTTGCCATGCGCATGACGCCGCCCTAGTCGTTCCCGCCTTATTTTTTCACCTTGTATAATCATATTCCTTTAAAAGACTGAGACTGTTCATGATTGAAACGATGAAACGTGATTGGTTCTCCAATCTGCGTGGTGACGTGCTGGCTGGCATTGTGGTAGCTCTAGCGTTAATTCCAGAAGCGATTGCTTTTTCTATTATTGCGGGTGTCGACCCAAAAGTGGGGCTGTATGCCTCATTCAGTATTGCAGTGATCATTGCCTTTGTCGGTGGCCGACCTGGGATGATCTCTGCGGCAACCGGCGCCATGGCGTTACTGATGGTGACACTGGTTAAAGAGCACGGCCTTGAATATTTATTGGCCGCCACCGTACTAACGGGTGTTTTGCAGATTCTAGCCGGTTACCTCAAGCTCGGCGATCTCATGCGCTTTGTATCACGCTCGGTGGTCACTGGATTTGTTAACGCCCTTGCGATCCTCATTTTTATGGCCCAGTTACCCGAACTCACTGATGTGACGTGGCACGTGTATGCCATGACGCTGGCAGGATTAGCCATTATCTATTTGTTCCCATACGTTCCTGTGGTCGGTAAATTATTGCCATCGCCATTGGTGTGTATTTTGGTCCTAACAACGCTTGCCATTAGCGTTGGGTTAGATATTCGGACTGTGGGTGATATGGGCGAGCTGCCAGATACCTTACCGGTGTTTTTATGGCCCGATGTGCCGCTTAACCTGGAAACCTTGATGATTATCTTCCCGTACTCAGCGGGACTAGCGGTAGTCGGTTTGCTCGAATCGATGATGACCGCTACCATTGTGGACGATTTGACCGACACCGGCAGTGACAAAAACCGCGAGTGTAAAGGCCAAGGTATCGCGAATATTGCCACCGGCTTTATTGGTGGTATGGCCGGTTGTGCGATGATTGGTCAATCGATCATTAACATCAAATCCGGCGGTCGTTCACGCTTATCCACCCTGTGTGCCGGTACACTTCTGTTGATCATGGTGGTGTTTTTAAGCGACTGGATTAAGTTGATCCCCATGGCGGCCCTAGTGGCGGTGATGATCATGGTCTCGATTGGGACATTCTCGTGGAGCTCTATCAAAGATCTTAAAACCCATCCTTTGTCGACCAATATTGTGATGGTCACCACCGTGATTGTGGTAGTGGCAACCCATAACTTAGCCATTGGTGTTTTGGTCGGTGTGTTATTGGCATCCTTGTTCTTTGCCAACAAAATTGGTCGCTTTATGGTGGTTAAAAGCGAGCAAACCCAAGCTGACGAGCGTACCTATCGCGTTGTTGGGCAGGTCTTTTTTGCCTCTTCCGAGCAGTTCATTACATCGTTTGATTTTAAAGAAGCCGTTGAACGCGTCACCATTGATCTCTCTGATGCGCATTTTTGGGATGTTACTGCCGTCTCATCGCTCGACCGCGTGGTGATTAAATTCCGCCGTGAAGGCACCGAGGTAAATTTAGTGGGCATGAATGAAGCAACCGCCACCATTGTGGACAAGTTTGGCGTCCATGATAATCCGGAAGAAGTGGAAAAAATGATGGGCGGACACTAAGGAGCGCACGATGAATAAAATTATTGCTTGTATTGATGGTGCGTCGTACACCCAATCGGTGACAGATCTCAGCGTTTGGGCGGCTTCACGCCTGTCTGCACCGCTGACCTTTTTACATGTGTTGGAAAAACCCGCGAGTAGCGATTCTGAGTTATCAGGCAGTATTGGTTTAGGCAGTCGCGATCAGCTCATGAGTGAGCTGGTCGAGCTGGATGAAAAGCGTGCCAAACTGGCCTTGCAACATGGTAAGGCCCTATTGCATGAGTGCGAAGAAGTGGCGCTATCAAAGGGGCTGACCGAGGTCACGCGCTTGCAGCAACATGGCCACTTGCTTGAATCTTTGCTAGCGCTTGAATCGACCATGCGGGTGCTGGTGATTGGCCGGTCCGGTGATTTGCACCAGAACGATGCCAAAGCGATTGGATCGCAACTCGAAAGCGTCGTCCGCCGTATTCACAATCATATTTTGATTGCCACCGGGGATGTCACCCCACCCGATAGCTACCTTCTCGCGTTTGATGGCAGTGAGGTCAGTGAAAAACTGGTAGAGAAAGCCCTGAACACGCCCCTTCTTAAGGGCATGACCTGTCATTTGGTGATGGTGGATAACGACGCACATTCAGAGGCGTTTGAACGTGCAGCCCAACGCTTAACCGCCCAAGGTGTCGATGTTGTTCAAGCACGTTTATCGGGTGAGCCCGCTCAGGCTCTGTTGGCGTACCAAGCGCAACAAAATGTGGGCTTAATCACCATGGGCGCTTACGGTCATACCAAGCTGCGTCAGCTGTTTGTGGGTAGCACCACCACACGCATTGTGATTGATTCGCCCGTCCCTCTGTTATTGATTCGATAGCGGTTATCTATTGAATCATACGTAAACGCCATGAGCCTTGCTCGTGGCGTTTTTGTATCAAGCCAATTCATTTACTTTAACGCGTTCATACTTATCACTGGTATAACGAACAAGACACTGACATAACGAACAAGACAAACGTGGCCGTTAAGCTTCGTTAAGCTTCGTTAAGCTTCGTTAAGCACCTTGGTCATAAAGTGCAGTGCATGATCAACAGGATAGTCCGTCAATGTCATTTGGCACTGATAACCGTGCTTTTCATAGAAGGGTCTGGCTTGAAAGCTGAAGGTATCGACAAACGCCATTTTACAGCCTATGTCCTTGGCATATTCTTCCAGATTATCTAATAGATGGCTGCCGACATGACGATGGCGAAAAGCATCATCGACCCAAAGGTATTTAATCAATAGCCATTGGCCCCAGGTATTGGCAACAATGCCACCGATGCGCTCATCATTGTCATTATAGGCGTAGCCGGCAAGCGTGCCCTCAGGGAGACCTGCCAAGAAGGGGGCGTTGCTTTGTTTTAGCCCCTGACGGATAGCGGTAATATCGTCATCACTCGGGCTTGCATCCATGCGGTATTTCATTGTCGTCCATTTACTTACCAATCAGAAGATTGGGGTAGTATGCCCTTTGTGTTTTCGCCAATCTGTGCCAAGGCGCACTCTATTTGGCTTTACTCTTCATCAATCGGCTTGGCAGCGACTGAGCACTGGGTGGTCACGGTCAGTTTAGGCCAATGGGTTAACCATTGTTTTTCTTCAATACGCTGCTGAAAAACAGCCCATGGCCGTGCCGGGTTATGGCTCAGCTTCAACTCGAACAGCGACTGAACCCCAAACGCGGCAATGATCTCACAGCGCTGATTCATATCGAGACGGACCGCAATGGCCGTTTCTTTTTCAGGCCAAAATCGCATGGCGTCCAGGGTGCCAGCATACGCGGGGTCTTGGTGCTTTTCGTGCATCCGTGCTTGGTTACGGACTTGCCAGGTAATCTCTGGCATGGTTTTTTGGAGTAACCCTTGAAGATATTGCTCACGCTCACGGCTGGTATCGCTCGGATCATAGTAGATCACATCGATATCATTCAGCGCACTTGGCGGATATTTATGCATCGCATCCCAGACAAGGTTTCTCACAAACCCGGCGGCGATATAGCACTGAGGCAAATTGAGAGACTGAACACATCGTAATGCTCGCATCCTCACAGGATCTGCTTCAATTAAATCAATTAAGGCGCGACGATATGTCTTCTGGCATAAAAAGAATTGATGCTGGTGGCGTTTACGGATCCGACGGCGCTTCATGGATTAGTCACCGTGGCGGACGTGTTCATAAATTGAGCGTGATACATGGTAGTTGTACTGCCTGGCAATTTTTTGGGCCAAAAAAAGCTGTGGTAATTCAAATAGCACTAAACCAACCAAAATCAAAGCGAAATACGGCTGGCTCATCACTAAGCCAATAATGGCGATTACCAATAACGTACATTCTACGATAAACAACCGGTACTTTCGCAAGTAAAGATGATGGAATCCGCCTAAGAAAGCCCAATTGAGTACCGCATAGGTGTCTGGATCTTTCAGTTGTCTGGTTTGCTCGGCAAAATAGCGTTTTTTCTGGCTTGGGGTTAAGCCATTCACTTGATCACGCAGCAAGGCTTCCTGTGTTTCCAGCTCTTGCCATGGTTGCGTTATCCGCATCTAAGGCACCTCATCGTGAATTATTTCTACTGCATCGGGATCATTACAACGACGAATGCGCGCTAAGCCGAGTTGCCAGCCGCGAAGTGCGCCGTACTTTTCGATCGCTTGGCGCGTGTACTCCGAGCAGCTCGGCTCGAAATTACACGCAATATTGAACCGTTTCTTTGATCCACCTTTAGCTTGGTAACGATGGATCAAACTAAGCGACAAATACTTGAGCATTAGCGACCTAGGGTGACAATCACAGCCTCACGCTGCCAAAACAGCATGTAACGTTTCTTTTCAATCACTTGAAAAACAACCTGCCAACCATCTTGTGCGTATTGATTGAGTTCGGCTTCGAGGCGTTGCAACGGCAAGCCACTTGAGCCCAGCAATAAGGTGCCGCAACCACCTTCAACAATATGAACGACTTTGTACTCGGTAAACTTGCTCATCAATATTCTCCCTCTCCGAAACAAAAATGCCGCCTTGAAGGCGGCATCAGAGATTACCAGATATTCACCCGCTGATCTTCGGGTAAATACATGCCATCACCTTCCTTAATATCAAAGGCTTCATAGAACGCAGGGACATTGCGCGGCGCACCGAGCACGCGATATTGCGGTGGCGCATGCGGACCCAGCGACACGCGCTCACGCAGGGCATCTTCACGCATCTTCATTTTCCAAATCTGCCCCCAGCTGAGGAAGAATCGCTGCTCGCCGGTATACCCGTCCATCACTGGAGACGATTCACCCTGCAACGATTTTTGATAGGCGCGGAAGGCGGTGGTCAAGCCGACTAAATCACCAATGTTCTCACCCAAAGACACTTTGCCGTCAATGAACAAGTCCGGCAATGGCTCAAACTGGCTAAATTGCTCGGCCAGCTTTTGGGTGCGTGCATCAAAGCGCGCCCGGTCCTCATCCGTCCACCAGTTTGATAGGTTGCCATCGCCATCATAACGCGAACCCTGATCATCAAAACCATGCCCCATTTCATGACCAATCACCGCGCCGATACCGCCATAGTTCACGGCATCATCCGCATTCATATCAAAAAACGGTGGTTGTAAGATCCCGGCGGGGAACACAATCTCATTGGCGGTTGGGCTGTAATAAGCGTTGACCGTTTGCGGGGTCATACCCCACTCTTTGCGATCAACTGGCGCACCAATCCGCGACAGCATATCTTGATAGCCCCAGCGTGCGGCACGTTTGCTGTTGCCAATCAAGTCATCGGCGTTAATGGTCAGCGCGCTGTAATCTTCCCATTGCTCTGGATAGCCGATTTTGGGCGTGAATTTACTCAGCTTATCCAATGCTTTCGCTTTGGTTTCATCGCTCATCCACGCTAATGATTCAATCGAGTCTTTAAACGCGGCACGCAAGTTATCAATCATGGTTTCCATACGCGCTTTGGCTTCTGGCGGGAAGTAGCGGGCGACATACTCTTGGCCGAGCGCTTCACCCAGCACCCCTTCGGTGGCTTGCACGCCCCGCTTCCAACGGTCACGCTGCTCAGGAATGCCGTTAAGGGTTTTGGAATAGAACGCAAATTGACGTTCAACCAGCTCATGATTTAAGCGCGGTGCAAACGCATTGAGCGTGCGAATGGTGAGATAATCTTGCCACGCTTGCAAACTGGTTTGCTCAAACACCTGCCCTAGCGCCTCAAAATAAGACGGCATGCGCACCACAACCTCATCGGCTTTGTCGATACCCGCGCGCTTGGCAAAGCGAGCATAATCAAACTCGCCCATCAACTGGTTGAGCGCCTCAATGGGCATTTTATTATAGGTTGCTTGCGCGTCACGGCGTTTAGCGCGTGTCCAGTGGTGTTCTGCCAGCGTTTTCTCCAGCTGATAAATTCGATCAGCGCGTTGTTTGGCCTGATCGTAACCCGCTAAGCGCAGCATGTCTTCGAGATAGCTTTTATACGCGGTGCGGATACGCTCAGCGTCCTCGGTATCACGAAAGTAATAGTCTCTATCCGGCAGGCCCAACCCACTTTGGCTTAGATACAGAGCGTTATAGTCAGGGTTTTTCGCATCGGCCCATGCATAAAAACTGAACGGGATCCCAACGCCAACTCGTCGCAAGTCGGCCATCGCGTAAATCAGCGCAGGCTTCGAGGAAATCGCGGCAATACGATCGAGCTCAGGTTTGATTGGCGTCACCCCTAGGGCATCGATTTTATCTTGGTCCATATAGCTAAGATAAAAATCACGCAGCTTTTGCTCATTGGAGCCAGGCTTGAGATCATCACGCGCCACCAGCTCATCAATGATGCCTTTCAGACGCTTTTCATTCTCTTCAGCCAAGATACGGAACGCACCATAGCTGGACATATCATTGGGGATTTGGGTTTGGTCATACCAAGTACCGTTCACGTGACGGAACAAGTCATCTTGTGGACGAACCGAACGATCAAAATCTTGTAGATACAGACCGGATTCGCGCTGTACTTCAGCGTGTGTGGTGTTAGCAGCGTACACCTGCCCAGGCACCAGGCTCATCACGCCTAGTGCAAACGCGACCCCCATCGCGGCTCGCTTAAATCGCACTCGGTTGACTGATTTATTTTTCATCATTCGTTTACCTAATTCCTTCCATAACATGGCTCAAGCGACGTAATCTTGTCGATTCCCGAAAAGACATGCGCTGTTCACGACATAAGGTCTCGATAGAGCACCACACAGTGATAATCACGCCCCTCGTCTTGCTCGGGTTCAAAATGGGTAATACGACAAAACCCTTGCTGATACCAGAATCGAAACGCGCGAATGTTCTCGGCATAAACATTCACCCCCATGCGTCGATAGTCCCCATAAGCTTGCACGGTTTCAATCACGCTCGCAACCGCTTCGCTGCCATAGCCATGCTTTTGATATCTTGGAGAAATAGTGAGCATGGGCAGCCAAACACTCTGTGTATCCGGCGCATTGAGTGAGATTTGTAAGTAGCCAATATCTTTACCGTCATGGGTCTGAATGCGACGAAGGTAAAAGGCCTCTTCTACGTCGGGCGCCTTTTTCTCCGCACTGTCGGCAATCAATGATTGATAGGTGGATAACGACCAAGGCTTAAACGTGGGATCTTGATATTGCAGATGCTGATTTTGCTCAAACAGTGCTTTAACGCGCTTTGCATCACTGTACTCAAACGCACTAAAACACAAACGCTTAGAGCGCCATGTGGCTGGAAACATGTTTAATTCCTATTTTATCAGCGCATACATTGATTGATATCGCGCACAGTTTTAAAAACTAGCTGGTTGTCTGGCGTAGAAATCGCGGCTTTTGCGCGATTATTGTGCCCAAAAGAGGCAAATACGTGGCTTGCGCTTTTCTGTTTTTCGAAAAAATAAAATCCCTAATATGGTGGCTACGTTTCGACCTCTTCAGAGACACTTCGATGGATGATAACGCTCGGCAACTGCTTAACCACCTATGCCACGGCTATGACCAATTGGCCCAACGTCATCAGACGCGTGCTTTTCCAGAGCTCTCCACCGCTATCAAGCACCCACTCGGCTATTGTCTGGTTCACTGTCCGATCGGTAGTCAGCGATTATCGATTGTTTCGCTACAATTTGCTCCCAACGTTCGCGGCCAAGGGGTGCTGACGGCGTTTATCGACTACATTCAAGCGCATCCGCATCACTACCGCGGCATTGAAGTTGCCACCATTCAAAATCAAAGCTTAGCGAAACGACTACTGGCATTGGGTTGGCGATATAAGTCTGCCCTAACCAAGCTATTTCGCGCCAACCCCCCCACCTTGGTGCATGATTTCTAATCAAAATACGGAAGTTTTCGCTAAGTAGGGTTCCTATTATTGACAACTTTTTTTCTTTCGCAAGGTATTACAAGTAAGCGTCAAACCCAGTTCGTCAAGCGACGGTTACTTAAAGCAGACTTCCGCCCAACGCGCTAAGCCCGCGGTGACTGAGCCAAAGTAGTCGCCACTCACTACAGGAATGTTCGGCAGCTCTGCTTGTACAGCCTCCCGTAAGAAGGGCGAGCGCGCCGAGCCACCTGTCATAAAAATCACGTCAGGCTTTACATCGGCCTGCGCGACCACATCGTGCACTAAGGCGATCATCTTACGTTTGGGCGCCTCAATCGCATCAATCATGTTATCGCGCGTTACATCAACGTCCACGCGCTCGGAGAACAGTTGAATGCCCGCTCGATAAGCCGCTTGATCCGACAACGCAATCTTTGCCTCTTCCGCACGACGGACAATGTTGTGACCCAACGACTCGTGATATACCTCAAGCAAACGGGCCAGTTTATGTGGCTCTTGCGCTTGCTTGTGCAGCCCTTTGAGCACCGCCAAGTTTTCAAACGCATAGAAATCGTTTTGCGCTTGTACGTTGTTAATCGCGATGGGGTTGGAAAACTGCGTAATCGGCATCTCAATGCCAGATTCCATCTTACTGCCCATCCCAAACGGGAACATCATTTGTTTGAATGCCAACGCAATATCTAGGTCATTGCCGCCAATACGCTGACCTTTGTGCGCTAACAAACTTGCACTACGATCGCTACTACCGCGCCATGATGGCCCCATCTCAATCAATGAACAGTCTGTGGTGCCCCCACCGATATCGACCACAAGAACGATTTGGTCTTCGCTCAGTGTCGCTTCATAGTCCAGACCGGCAGCGACCGGTTCAAACTGAAATTCAACCTGTTTAAAGCCCGCCCGCTTAGCCGCATTGAGCAAAATACCTTCGGCTTGGTGGTTTGCCGTCTCGCCTCCACGGCCTTGAAAATTGATCGGCCGACCAATCACCGCATCATGAATACTCTGTTGGGTTTGGTGTTCGGCTTGCGTTTTGATGTTATCCATCATTGCGCATACTAGGTCTTCAAAAAAGCGCAGTTGGGCATCACGCAAACCTGACGCGCCAAGGAAAGATTTAGGGGATTTCACGTAGTACATATCACGCGGATCATCGAGATAACGATCGAGCGCCGCTTGACCAAACGCCATGTCCTCCGCCTCAAGTTCAATGCTTTCCTCTCGGTTTACATGGATGGCGCGGCGTAACATCTGCTCGCCAATCGTATCTAGCGGCTTGATGCCCCGATGACGAAACAGATACTCAGACACCGATTCGCGCGTAGGTGCGGCAAGGGAGGAAGGAATAAACGAGCTGTCCCCTTCTAGGCGTAACAGCGTCGGTTGACCGTTTTCAATCTTCGCCACCGAACAATTGGCTGTACCATAGTCAAAGCCGATATACATAAATGCCTCTCACCGCAGAAAAAGTCGGCAATGCTACCTCAACCGTCGCGGGATTTCTAACATCCGTCTACAGAGACCAATCAGTCGCGGCGTCGCTGCGAAACGCCACGCGTTGACAGTCCCTCTTGAGTCGTTTGTTGATCGTGAAAAGATCTTCGAGTTTCTCTATGACTTCAACCCTGATGCGGCAGAAAAAACTGACAACCTCATTGAAGCAAAAGTAGAAAACTTGCTTGAACAATCTTTAATGGGTGCACAACGAGATGGCATCCGCGGTCGATTACTCATTATTCCTGAGATTTCGATGATTGTTTCTTACTGGGACGAGGGCGATATTATCCAAGTGATGCGTGTACTCCACCAGAAACAAAAATTCCCTACGGATTGATTGCTGCCTCTGGGGAACTAACGCTCGCCTAAGTGGTGAGCAACGCAATACCGATGTTGCCGCAAACCACTGGGGCCCAAAAGGCCATGTAAGGGACAGAAATATAAGAGTTAGCGTACCAGAGTGCAGAATAGCTGTTTAGGCATAATCGCCTAAAATGTTGGCGCAGTCAGGGTTTGGGGAGTTATGGGGGGGGGATATAAACGCAAAAAAGCCGCTGACTGAGCAGCGGCTTTTTAGTATGTGGCGGAGAGATAGGGATTTGAACCCTAGAAGGGCTATTAACCCTTGCCGGTTTTCAAGACCGGTGCTTTCAACCACTCAGCCATCTCTCCGGAACGGGGCGTATAGTAGAGGCTACTCAGTGCGATGTAAAGTAGGTTTTTACTTTCTCACGCTTAAGTGCTGAAATTATCAGCAAACACCTATTTGAATAGGTTTCCCCTCTGCCAACCCGTTGCTTATTTAACCAAAACGACCATTGATATAGTCAGACGTCAGCTTATGCTCAGGATCATTAAACACTTTTTGTGTTGTGTTAACCTCAACCAAGCTACCGAGATGAAAATAAGCGGTGCGATCAGACACACGAGCTGCTTGCTGCATGGAATGCGTCACAATCACAATGCTGAAGTTCTTCTTCAAATCCGAGATCAGCTCTTCAATCACCCCAGTGGCAATCGGATCGAGGGCTGAACACGGCTCATCCATCAAAATAACTTCCGGTGCGACCGCAATAGTACGTGCAATACAAAGTCGCTGTTGCTGACCACCAGACAAGCCGGTTGCCGGCTGATCCAGGCGATCTTTAACCTCATTCCACAAACCGGCGCGTGTCAGCGATTGCTCCACCAGCTCATCTAAGTCAGTTTTACTATCGACCAAGCCGTGAATACGCGGGCCATAAGCAACGTTGTCATACACGGATTTAGGAAACGGGTTAGGACGTTGGAACACCATGCCGACTTGTGAGCGCAATTCGACAATTTCACTCTCGCGGTGGTAAATGTCAGTGTCTCCCAAAATGATGTCCCCCGTCACCTCACAGCCCGAGATCGTATCATTCATACGATTTAAGCAACGCAAGAACGTCGATTTACCACAGCCTGATGGCCCAATCATCGCAAGCACTTCTTTCTCGCCGATATCAAGGCTCACATTTTTAATCGCCGGCTTAGACCCGTTGTCATAATTAACGAACACATTTCGTGCTGTCATGCGTGGCATATCAACAAACGGAATACCACAGGTTTCACTCGGTGCTTGTGTGCTTTGTGGTGCGGCTTCCACTACATCTTCAGTCATGGTTAGGTTGTTCATTGTTGTCGTCGTCATGATTCTCTCTCCCGACTTACCAGCGTCGCTCGAGACGCTTACGCATAATCACCGCACAGGCATTCATAAAGGCTAAGAATGCCAGCAGTACCATAATTGCGCCTGAGGTGTTTTCGACAAAGCCCTTTTCAGGATTCTCTGCCCATAAATAGATTTGCACGGGTAACGCTGTGGCCGCATCAAGCGGACCGGATGGCACATCAACGATAAACGCGATCATCCCGATCATCAGTAGCGGTGCCGTTTCTCCGAGTGCTTGTGCCATCCCGATAATGGTACCGGTTAACATGCCTGGCATCGCCAATGGCAAGACGTGGTGAAGCACCATTTGCATCTTAGATGCACCCACACCCAAAGCCGCATCACGTACCGAGGGCGGAACCGCTTTAATCGCCGAACGACTCGATATAATAATCGTCGGTAATGTCATGAGCGTGAGCACTAAGCCACCAACAACTGGCGCCGAGCGTGGCAGATCAGCAAAGTTCAAGAAAACAGCCAGACCCAGCAAGCCAAACACAATCGAGGGCACGGCTGCTAAGTTGTTAATGTTAATTTCAATAATTTCGGTAATGCGATTACGTGGCGCAAACTCTTCCAAGTAAATCGCGGCTGCTACACCAATCGGGAAACTCAACGCCAGTGTTACCAACAAGGTGTAGAAAGACCCAACAGTCGCGCCCCAAATGCCCGCTAATTCAGCATCACGGCTATCACCATTGGTGAAGAAGCGCGTGTTGAACACGGTGCGTACGCGATTATCATCTTCCAGTTGGTTAAACCAGTTTATGTGCTTGTCTTTAAACTGACGATTTGACTCTGGGAGTTTTCCGTCGATGTTGCCTTTGTTGAATTGGTTGACGTTATCACCCGCCAATGCCCAAATCTCAATCTTCTGTCCGACCAGATCGGGGTTTGCGGCAACGCGGTCACGCAAATCATATTCCGCGCCCGTAGAGATAAAGCGAAATAGATCACGTTTATCGCCCCGCGAGGTCACCTCTGGCATCGCATTAAATATGGCCTTCGCCAATACCGAACGATAACTGAGGTATTCCAATGTTTCATCGTTCAGTGGTTTTCCCTCAATGCCCAAGCTTTGCTCACTGAGATCAACCGTTAAACGGATTTCGGTGGTGTAAAACGCCGTATACCCTTGGGAGACAATCGACCCAATCAGCAATACCAAGAAGGTGAAAGCGAGAAAAATCGATGTCATACCATACCAGCGGAAACGCTTTTCTTTTCCGCGACGTTTCGCAAGGCCTGCTTTTACCCTAGCACGCTTCTCTTGCGCAATTTTTTCGATTTTATCAGTCATATTGTTCTCGATATTTTTTCACGATGCGTAGCGCCACGAAGTTGAGCGCTAGCGTCACAACAAACAGCGTGAGACCCAAAGCAAATGCAGCCAGCGTTTTAGGGCTATCGAACTCTTGGTCACCGACCAACAATGTCACGATTTGAACCGTGACCGTAGTCACCGATTCCAAGGGGTTCGCCGTTAAGTTAGACGATAATCCTGCTGCCATCACCACGATCATGGTTTCACCAATCGCGCGTGATACCGCCAGCAATAAACCACCGACAATGCCTGGTAACGCGGCAGGAATCACAACCTGACGCACGGTTTCAGAGGGGGTAGCGCCTAGCCCTAATGAACCATCACGCAGTGACTGAGGCACGGCGGATATCACATCATCGGACAGCGAGGAGACAAACGGAATGATCATAATGCCCATCACCGCACCAGCTGCGAGTGCACTTTCTGACGATGCACTGGTAAAGCCGATCGCATGGGCAACATCACGAATAAATGGCGCCGCAACTAACGCTGCGAAAAAGCCGTAAACCACTGTCGGGATCCCCGCAAGGATCTCTAAAATAGGCTTAACAATGCCGCGAACACGGGGCGACGCGTATTCAGCCAAGTAAATGGCACTCATTAACCCAACCGGTGCCGCGATACACATGGCGATGAATGAAATCATCAAAGTGCCGGTAAATAGCGGGATCGCACCAAAAGAACCACTCGAGGCTTGTTGATCTGCACGCAGTGCAATCTGTGGCGACCATTCGGTGCCAAAGATGAACTCGGTCACGGGGATCATTTGGAAAAATCGCATCGCTTCAAACAACACTGAGAGCACAATGCCGAATGTGGTTAAGATTGCGAGGGTTGAGCAGAACAATAAAAAGCCCTGCATCACGTTTTCGACCCGATTGCGGGCACGTAAACGCAGTCGTAGCGAGCGCCAGCCAAAGGCTAATCCCGCCAACGCAAGTGCAGTCATTGCGGTGAATCGTAATGTGGTCCCTAAATGGTTCAGGGTTTGATAATGGTCCGCCGCAGCCAACAAGACAGCATCGTCAGTTTGGGTGATGCCACGAGCAATATTACCGATTTGACTGTATAACAAATCCGCATTGCCGAACTGCGTGACGTACGTATCGGAAATTTGTGCCATCACCAAACTGTGGATCAAGTTCGGTTCTACCGCTTGCCACAACAATAAGAGAACCAGTGCCGGAATCGCCGCCAAAATGGCGACATATGAGCCGTAATAGTTAGGTCGAGAATGCAGTTTGCTCAAGCCACCAGCCATGTTGGCAAGCTTAATAGAACGCGTTCGAGCAATAAAAAAGCCGGAAATTGCAATAATAGCAATCACGGTCATCAGCATGGGTGTTGTCATTGTTCCTCCTGAACACGATTAAAGGGGGTACGTGACACGTACCACCCTTTCGTATTCACAATGCGCTTACAAGTTTGGTTTTAAATCGACGGCAGCACTGCGTACTTGTTGCCACTCGTTTTCACCCAGTGGAATAAGGCCACGGTCAGCGAGATATCCCATGCTGCCCATTGCTTCTTCTGAGGTGAACGCTTTCACATAATCGCTCAGGCCAGGAATCACGTTCTCATGCGCTTTTTTAACGTAGAAATACAGTGAACGTGATACGGGATACTCGCCGGTACCAATGGCATCAAATGTTGGCAGAACACCCGAGATTTTAGAGCCTTGTACTTTGTCTGCGTTTTGCTCAAGGAAGCTGTAACCGAAGATGCCAAGCGCATCTGGGTTTGCTTCAAGCTTTTGCACAATCAAGTTATCGTTTTCACCGGCTTCGATGAAAGCACCGTCTTCGCGCATGCCGTGACAAATCGCTTTGAATTTGTCTTCGTTACTGTCTTCAAGTGCTGCGACTTCGGGATACTCGGAGCAGCCCGCTTCCATGGCTAGCTCAACAAACGCATCACGTGTCCCTGATGTTGGTGGTGGACCTAGCACCTCGATTTTGGTGTTAGGCAGTGATGGGTTCACGTCTTTCCACGTGTCATTGGGGTTGTCGATAAAGTTGCCGTTAGCGTCTGGGACGGTTTTAGCGAGTGCGGTGTAGATATCTTTTAGGGTGAGATCATACTGTTGCGATACTTTCGAGTTTGCGATAGCGATACCGTCATAACCGACTTTGATTTCGACAATCTCGTCGACGCCATTTGACTGACAGCGTTCAATTTCCGAGCTTTTGATTTTACGTGATGCGTTAGTCACATCTGGGGTGTTTTCACCGACGCCCGCACAGAACAACTTAAGTCCACCGCCTGAGCCAGTCGATTCGATTTTTGGTACTGAATATTGCGACGTGCGACCGAAGCGCTCAGCAACAACAGTAGCAAAAGGGTAAACAGTAGAAGAGCCAACGATGCTAATGTAGTCACGGCTTGCAGCCGTTGCGCTACCTGAGGCCAGCACGGCCATTGATACTGTCGTCGCTGCAAAGAGAGCTTTAAGTTTCACATCAACCTCCAAGTCGATTATTTAAGTTAGTGCTGTGTAAATCAATTTATCTACACATAACGAAGAACTCGGTTAACGGGGAGACACATTAAGCGCACAAAGTGACAGTTCCTTTATGCAATGATGAAGGTTTGATGACAGCCAGAGGCATTGGTAGCACACTCAAAAGTTGCTCAAGGTGCGCTAGCGCTGCGCGCGGAAGTGGCTAGGATAGATGAAACATCGATAACATAGCAGCGAGATAACATCACAATTGAGATGTTAGCTGCGAACAATTTGGATAAAGAAGGCAATGACAGATGCTAACCACAATGAGGACACACGGTTGAACACTGATGCCAAGCCATTGGTACTCTTTTTGTGTGATGGAAAATACGGCGCGTCGTTAATGGCAGCCGCAATGATGAAAAGCAAAGCGAACAGTTTTTTTGATGTGCACTGTTATCACACAACGCAAACCATGAGCACCGATAAGGCCGCACAAGCGCTGATCCAGTTTCAAATATCGACTTACGATCTGGCGCCGGCGCCATTGGATGCGCTGACACTCGACTATGTCGATTATTTAATTGCTCTGAATCCCGCATCGGTACAATCGGGCCTGCCATTGCCAAGCTACGGCAAATTTATTCCCTGGGATGTGACCGAAAACAGCGACGCCGGGCTTGCTGCCGTTTTGCGTGCTATCAACCAAAATGTGAATTACTTTCTCTCTCTGTATTTATTTCGATAAAAAATGCGCCACTTAGGCGCATCTTTTGTTGTTAACAAGGCTCTCACAATGAGCCTTGGCTTTTCGGTTTATAGTCTAAACGCTTGAGCCTGCTCACTCATACTCGCGTTTTCTTTTTCTAACCGCTCGTACGCTTGGCGCGTTTGCTCTGCCGTTTCAGCCAAAGACTCCGCCGCACGGTGAATTGCTGCAACGTTTTGGTTTAAATCAGCGGCGGCAGTGGTTTGTTCTTCGGTCGCCGTCGCAATCGCCCCTGTCATTTCTGACACCTGCTGCGTTGACGCATTGATGGTCTCAATCGCCTCTGCCGCGCGTTTGGCGTCATCCAATCCTTTTTGGGTTAATGTTTGGCTGTCACTCATCACCTGATAGGCCTGACGCGCTTTGGTTTGCAGCCCTTCGATGATTTGATTAATCTCATCGGTTGATGACTGCGTCTTGGTTGCCAAACCGCGCACTTCATCCGCGACCACAGCAAAACCGCGACCTGCCTCACCGGCGCGCGCCGCTTCAATCGCCGCATTAAGGGCAAGTAAATTCGTTTGCTCGGCAATGGTACTGATCACCTCTGAGACCTTACCGATATTTTCACTGTCTGCGGTTAACGCTTCAATCACTTGCGACGCTTCGTTAACTTGATCTTTCGCGGCCACGCTTTGCTGGTAAGACTGTTCAAAGGTTTCTCGACCTTGCTGGGCATACTCGCGCGATTTATCAGTGTGCTCGGCCGCCGCGACCGTATTACTCGCCACTTCCCCAAATGTTGACTCCATTTGTGTCATAGCACTGGCGAGCTGTGATAGCTCACTACGCTGTTGCTCAACACTGTTGACCGTATCCGTCACCTGAGTCGAAAGCTCGTTACTGACCGTTTGTAGCCGCTGTGTGCCTTTTATCAGCGAACCAATTAAGTGGGTGATACTGCTTTGCATCTGATCGAATGTATTGGCGGCCTGTCCTAATTCATCACGGTTAAACTGAGCAAGATCGAGCCGTTGCGTCAGATCGCCACTTTCTACCCGCTGCATTTGCGTAACCAGTAAGGACAATGGTCCGCGGATACGGTTTTGGAGTAAAAGTGCAACGATAACCATCAACACGATCAGCGCGACAATTACCGCTATCCCTATGATAATCAGCTGTTCGATTTTCTTAGACTCTTGTGCTTTGATGGTATTGGCCTGTGCTTCTAGATCAGCTTGTAACGACGCTAGGTTATCCACTATTTGATCAAAAGGCGCTAACATTGGCCCAAGCATTTTGCGTCGAGCGTCGTCTATTCGCCCATTATCGATTAGACGAATATAATCATTTTGCATCTCGCGATAGCCATTCAAACGTGTCTCAATGGTGGTGACTTCATCGCTGTTGCTATCTCGAACCGTCAGCGTTTTCATATCCGTCAGCGCGCCACGTACCGATTCGTCATTGCGCTTAATTTTCACCAGGATGTCGCGATGCGCTTGTTTATCATCGGTTAGGCCATAATCGAGCGCAAAACGGCGGTAGGTTACCGTGTAATAGCGTAAATCTGACACCGTGCTGAGCAAACGCACATTGCGCTCGACAACGTCATTGAACTGGGTTTTAACTGAGCTAATTTCACTGAACAAATAGGCGCCACTCAGGGCGACTGCAATCCCGAGCGCAATAAACACCGTCCGCAAATACTGAATGATTGTCATAGATTCCCCATTACCCTTAAATACCATCACTAAATTAATTGTTTTTCTGCGCCAAGGGTAACGGATACGGCCAATAGTTGTAATAGGTTCAGCCAACTATGTAAAAACAAACCAACTAAAAAAGAACCAGCTTAAACGTATTAATTTGCAAAGAGCAGCAACGCATGAAAGGCCATCACACTAAGTGTGAGCCGATCGCGCATCGTTTGGTACCCCGCTGGCTGATCGTTTTTTTGTTGGCGATATCGAATCCACCGTTCGGTAAGCCACACTAAAAAGTAACCTGCCGTAAGCACGCTTACGGTCAGGGATAGAGGTGTCGCCCCTTTGACCAATGCGCCCCATGCAAGCAGGGCGAACACATTACTGAGTACCAACGCATACCGATTCGATGTAGGAGGTGGGTTATCCAGGCCGTTCCCCCACAACACGCCGGATAAAAAGCTTAAAATCACGGCACTGTAGGTAATAAACAATTGTTCGCCAGCTAAGCCAAAAACTGTCAGCCCAGTCCAACTGACCCCGAGGGCCCCCGCGAACGGTAATAGGCCAAGATAGCCTAAATTCAACATGGTGCGATCCGCTGACGATGAACGAACATCGGGTTGGGGCATTGTTTTACTCCTACTCATAAACCAGTCCAGCTCGTTTATACGGTATCACTGCCATGATGGCTGATAGCTCGTGCCGGTTTGCTGCTTTTCTCATCACTTTGCACTTCACTACCGTGATAAAGGCCTCTTTTTTTTGCAAAGAAAACGCACCTTGCGTAAATTGTTGCGCGTTTTGTTGTTTAAAAAGGAGTTACTCATGTCAACACGAAGTACGTCGGATGCGAGCAATGCCAGCACATTGCAGCATCCGTTTGCCGATTGCGTCACCCAAACGGGGCCGTTTAAGGGCGTTCATAAAAATATGATGATCGCCGCTACCCTTCTGGTTTTCGTCTTCGTTTTTTTTACCGGGTTTAACACTCACCTAGCGGCCAGTGTGTTTGCTGCTGCTCGCGGATGGGTAGAGTCTACGTTCGGTTGGTATTACATGTTGGTGCTTGTTCTCTTATTGGCCGCCAGCTTCATTATTGCAGTCACCCGTTTTGGTAATGTTCGTTTGGGTGACGACGACGATCGCCCCGAATTTAGTACTTTTTCGTGGCTATCGATGTTATTTTCCGCCGGTGTCGGTGTTGGCATATTGTTTTTTGGGGTAGCCGAACCCACGCTCTACTTTGATACAAGTGGTGCGTTCGGCTACCCCAACAATCCATATGCTGATATGGCAGGCGCAACCACCATGGGATTTGATCGCGCGGCCGCTGCCCTGCGTGTTACCTACTTTCACTGGGGCTTTCATGGCTGGGCCGTGTACGTCATTGTTGGCCTCGCGCTGGCGTATTTCTCGTTCCGTAAAAAACTGCCGCTCGCGCTACGATCCACCATTTATCCGCTGATTGGCGATCGGATCTACGGGCCCATTGGCCATATCACCGATATTTTAGGTGTCCTCGGCTGCGTATTCGGTGTCGCCACCTCGCTCGGGTTAGGTGTCAGTCAGATCGCGGTGGGGCTCGATCGCTTATTTGGCATCGATCCCGGTGTCATGACTCAGGTTATCCTGATCGTTTTGATTTCCGTGGCCTCAATCATGTCGTCTCTGTCTGGCGTCGGCAAAGGGATCCGCATTATTTCCGAGTGGAACATTATCGTCTCGGCATTGGTAATCGCTTACTTCTTATTTGGCGGTCCAACCACCTGGTTGATCCACGTCTTTGGGGCTTCACTCAGTGACTATTTGGTCGGTTTTATCCCAATGGGACTGTGGTTTCCTGAAACGCCAGGCCCAGCCGCATGGCAAAATGCCTGGACCATTTTCTACTGGGGTTGGTGGATTGGCTGGGCGCCCTTTATTGGCTTATTTATTGCCCGCATTTCTCGCGGACGTACCCTGCGTGAGTTTGTGGTTTGTGTGCTTTGCGCGCCAACGCTGATGATTTTTGCCTGGTTGGCCATTTTTGGCGGCAATGCGTTGCATCAAGAGCTTGTTGCTGAGACGGGTGTCGGTACAGCGGGAATCATTGATTTGGTGAATGGCTGGGACTTGCCTGCGGCATTGTTCGCCACAGCCGATGGCATTACCGGCGGCGGTATCTGGGGTTGGATACTGAACGCCATGATGATCTTTTTGCTGTTTAGCTGGTTTATTACCTCGTCCGATTCCAGCACCTTGGTGCTCACCACCATTCTGTCGATGGGCAATGATGATCCGCCGAAACGCTTCCGTGTTTTCTGGGGCACTATGATCGGCGCCGTCGCCGCGGTGCTTTTGGTCGCAGGCGGCTTAAGAGCCTTACAAACGGCCAACATGGTGACTGCATTACCTATCAGTGTATTGGTGATCTTAATGACCATCAGTGTGATGAAGTCTTTACTGGCAGAGCCGGTTGGCAAGCCCACCGCCTCGACGCCATCACAAGCGAATCACTAGACCAGTTTCACCGGCCAACGAAAGCGCCACCTAATACGGTGGCGCTTTTTATTCGAGGTCGTCGTCGCTTTTATGGGTTCGCATCATCCACGGCCATCGCCAGCACACTGACCGGATGCAAGGCTTCCAACGGGGTGTTCTCTTCAATTTGCCATTTGCAGGTTTCACAATCGGTGATAGCAAAGTCGGCTTCTGCAGCTCTAATCTGCGCAAACAAACCACTACCGATGGCAATCGAGGTTTGATAGTTCTCGGTTTTAAAGCCATAGGTGCCTGCCAAACCACAACACTCGCTATCGAGCACAACCACGTCTAGCCCGGGGATCATCCGCAATAGCTCAATGGTGAACATCGCATTGCCACTGCGCTCCAAGTGACAAGGGGTGTGATACACCACCCGTTTATTGACGGGTTTTAGCTTGGGCATCTCGCCATTCATTGCCGCTTTGAGTAAAAAACGGGTCACGAAGCTAATTTGTCCTGCCACATGCTGATTGTCGACGCCCAATACATGCGGATACTCTTCTTTGAGTGTCAGCGCACACGATGATGACGTCGCGATCACTGGGCGCTCGTCGGCAACAGAATCGGCAATCATCGCGGTATTGGCGGTGGCATTACGTCTTGCTTTATCATAAAAACCGTTAGCAATTAAGGGGACACCACAGCATTTGTGTTTCTCTAATAGCTGAACGCCATAGCCCATCGCATTCATTACTGTGACCAAGTCTTTGCCGAGCTGCGGATTGTTAAAATTCACATAACAACCGTGAAAATAGCTGACTTGTTTGGGGTATTCAGCTTGTGCCGCCGTTTGGCTTTTCATCCAGCGGCGGAAGGTACCAAAAGAATACTTAGGCAAGGATTTATGTTTATCTACCCCGATGGTGGCATGCATCACCGCTTTTACCGGTTTTAAATCCGTCATCGCATTCACAATCGGTGCCACCGGGTTCGCCAAGGTACCAAATAAATCGGTGTGGCTGAGCACGTAATCACGCATCAACTTAGGATTGATGTTTTTCTCGCCATGTTTACCCCGTGCCACGGCAATGATATCACCAATTTTTACCCCAGAGGGACAGGCGGTTTCGCAGCGTTTGCAGTTGGTGCATAGTTTGAGTAGGTCGTCATAATACTCTGGATTTTTAATCCGCAGACGCTCGCCGTCCGGCCCACACTCTTTGGGGCCCGGATACGCCGGATTCACTTTCGACACGGGGCAGTACACAGTGCAGACGGTACACTTGATACACTGGTCAAAACTGGTGGGCTGCGGTGCATGGTCGCGATATTCTCGCTGTTTAAGCCATTCAGTTAACATATGGCCTCCTTAGCGTTTGCCATCACGGCAAGTGCTCGTTGTGCCGCGGCGTAGCCTGTTGCAACCGCAACGCCTCCGCCGCAACCTTCAAAGACGGGGTCGTAACCACTGAGTACTGCCCCACATACAAACAAGTTTTGACAACGTTTTCCGCGCGCGGTAGGCCGCAGTTGGTTATCGGTGTTAATACCGAAGGCCATAAAAGGATGACTTTGCTGGCTGAAAAAGTCGTCATTGCGCCATTCGCTGCGGTCAGGGCTTTGTACCATATCTAACCCCAGTGTTGGCTCGCTAACTTGGGTGCGATCCGCATTCAAGCCGCGGCTAAAATAGCTTCCCGTCGCCAAGATCACTGCCTCTGCGGTTAACGGAATATCCTCTAGCTGACGGGTATGTAATGCGGTGAGGCGGCCACTGTCGTCAAACTCGCCGCTGGTGACTTGATCACCGCGTAGCAACATGCCACCTGCACTGGCAAACGCGCGCTGCAGGGCCTCTTCTATTCGAATCCCGAGTAACGAAGGCGGCATAGTGGGCACTTCATGGAAGCAACGATCGGTGCGCTGTTTAAGTGCATCCATACCCTGCTCGCCCGCGACGTTGGCAATGATGGCAGGCAAAATCACGAGCTCATCCGGTCCAGATTGCGCGATTAACTGCTCGCACAGGCTTTCAAAGGCGTTAGGCTCAGCCAGTAAGCGTGACAGATCAACCGAACGCAATTCATTGCGGTTACGGCGCAAACGCTCCGCACCAGGAATCGAAAGCGTGATGGTGCGACTCGGGCAGGAGGCAAAATCGCGCTGCGCGGTAATAGTGTCTTTGGCTAACGTCGGTTGCGCATCGCGATAGCCGTCAATGGCGGCAAAACAGAGACCCGAAAAACGGCGCGGGCCGCGATGTTGATACACGTGCCCTTGCGATAACCACGTCGGACGCACGGTGCCCAGCGGCGTGATCCGGCCATGATTGGCGTTGTCTTCTTGATGATACAAACACACTTTTTGCGCACTGAGTTGCTGTTGGAACCAGGTTAACGAATCGGTGATCTCATCAAGGCTAACCTTGGCATAAGGGTGCTCAGGATGCTGGCGCACCAATTTGGGAATCGCCTCAAACGGTTGGATAACCGGCTCACCATTAGGAAAATGGCCCAGTACATCAATTGAACCCGAGGAAAAATGCAGTGCACTTTGTCCCGCACTGATCATTACCGTTTTTTTGCCGGCTTCCAATGCACGTATCGCTGCCGTATACCCAGCAATGCCACCGCCAATCACCGCAATATCATAGTGAATCATTGTGAGACCTCCTGATCGACAGCTTGAGTGGACACTTGCTCATTCATTTCCGTTTTTGATTCCTCGCTCGACGACTTAGGCACATCACCGGCGCCAAATAATCCTTGATAAATCCAGTAACTAAATTCGGCTTCGCGTAAAGCGTCCCCCCAGAAGATAGGCTTGACGCCCTTCCAGCGCTCTTCAAGAAAGTCCACCAGCAGCCCAGCACTCGCTTGCCCATCTAATCCTCCGCACTCACTGAATAAGCTGGCGGCGCGATAACTGCACAACTCGCCCTGACACGGCCCCATTCCAAGACGGGTGCGACGGCGTAAATCAGTGATGTTTTTTGCATCCAACGATTGAATGGCATAATTCACCTCGCCTTTGGTCACCATTTCGCATTCGCAAATCACCGCTTGGCTGTCGTCACTTTCATCCAAGAAATGGCTGACGCGTTCGCCATGGCGATAATAGGCGGATTGATAGACGGGTTTGACCAAGCTTGCACTGGCTTTGCTGATCCCTTTGGAGGGCTCAGAGCCCGGTAGCGGCCGTGTCGCGGTTTGGCAGGCATTGCGGTTACCCAGTTTTTCAGCCACCAAATCTGTGGCTTGCTCGGCCATCAGTCGATAGGTCATGAGTTTGCCACCGGTAATGGTGATCAAACCGTCAAGGCCATCGCGCGCTTGGTGGTCAAGCAACACGATGCCGCGGCTGATATTACGACCACTGCCATCATCGTCCACCGAGACCAACGGGCGTACGCCTGCATAAGCCCGTAACACCCGAGTATTGGCCATGATGGGAGCCAGCTTGGCGCCCTCGCGCATCAGCACATCCACTTCTTGTGGCGTCACCGCCAACTTATCAATTTGGTCGTACTCAATATGCTCGGACGTCGTACCAATTAAGGAAATAGTATCGCCAGGCACCAAGATGTCCGCATCGGCCGGTTTGCGACAGCGGTTGATCACCCGATTATTAATGCGGTAATCGAGGATCAGCAGTGAGCCCTTGGCAGGAAACATTTTGATGTTGAGATCGGCATACTCACAGATAGTCTGGCCCCAAATCCCTGCCGCATTGATCACTTGCTGGGCCATAATCGAAAAGCGCT
This sequence comes from Salinivibrio sp. MA607, assembly GCF_001996245.1. NCBI lineage: Bacteria > Pseudomonadati > Pseudomonadota > Gammaproteobacteria > Vibrionales > Vibrionaceae > Salinivibrio > Salinivibrio sp. MA607. The sequence continues at coordinate 103,529 of NZ_MUFJ01000007.1, forward strand.
CACCCGTTAGAGTGTGGATACAATGAACCCCTTGTACCGTCGCGCCTTGGCGAATTAATCCAGTGACTTGGGTATGATTAAATACCTTGCCGCCATGCTCTTTACCGTCTAACACATTTGCCGCACACAAACGAAAGGGGTCAACCGTGCCATCGGGCACTTGCACGGCGCCTATCATGGCCGGGTTAGCATTGGGCTCTAGAGCGAGCGCCTCATGCGGTGTGAGTTTTCGTGTCGGAATACCGGCTTTATCACAACTGGCGATAAAGGTATCTTGGTAGGCCAGATCGTCTTCCGGCAAGGTAATAAACAGCCCCTTGGTATCTTCCACGCAATGACGCGCCACGGATTTAAGAATGGTGTTTTCTTGGATGCATTCGCGTGCCGATTCGGTATCCGTGACCGCGTAACGAGCCCCAGAATGCAACAACCCATGGTTGCGACCCGAAGTGCCTGCCGCAATATCGTCACGTTCGAGCAAAATGCACGAGATGCCGCGAAGCGCACAATCGCGCATGATACCAGTGCCGGTCGCACCGCCACCAATGATGACCACATCCGTTTCAATATAATGGCGAGTTGGCATGGGGCCTCCTTGTTACTTTATCGTAACCAGAGTGTGGCATTTCCCGTGCAACAATGACGGCGACAACATCACACTATGCGCGAAAGCGAAAAGGAAACTGCGGCTTGTTTGATTTAGGACAAACTTTTCAGTGGCGGATAGCGCGCGAATGGTGACACGGCAAATGAGCACTACAAGAAACCAGTCCACGTTTATCCGCCATTTGAGGAAAACACCTAGGAATAGCATGGTCGTGAAAAAGAAGACAAAGAAGACAAAGCCGCCATGCTCGAAAACGCGCATTGTTAATAAATTGTGTATTTATTAGCTATTATTGCCCGATCTCAAATGTTGTCGAGTCATGGTGGCGCGATAACACAGTGCCACCACGAAGCATAATCCCGCCGGAAACAACAAGGCCGTAAAGTGGAAATGCGCAAATAACGCCGCCCCTACCACGCCGCCGACAATAAACCCCGACGCAATCAGTAAAAACAGCATCAGTTTACGCTTATCAACGCGGTTACCGCGCAGCTTGCCGCCCAACATTAAGCCTAAATCGGTGACAATACCGGTTAAATGGGTTGAGCGTACAATCGCACCACTATAGGTGGTCGCCATCGCATTTTGCAGGCCACAAGCCGCCGATGCCGCCAGTTGACCAATGGCAAAGCCGCGGGATAAAAAATAAAACGCCACCACAATTAACCCGGCTTCAACAAAGAGTGCCGAGTCATAATGGCGGCCCAGCTTTAGCGTGCTGCCATGCAACAAGCAGCCGGACACCGCAGCACCAAGGAAAAAGGCCAACAATAAGCCACCCAGCTGAACAACGTGCATCCACTGGCCCGCAAACAGCCCCGAGCCAAATTGCGTCGCGGTGCCTGACACGTGGGAGACGGCTTGGTGTTCAAAGCCCAACAAGCCGATCGCATTGATGGTGCCGGCGATCAGTGCCAACACGAACGCCCCGGATTCAACCCACCGAGGCAAACGGGTAATCATTGGCTTTCCTTGCGTTAGTTAGTCGATGACGATGCTGGCGGGTCGAGCCTATCGAGTTGGTTATGACGGATCATCGCTTGCAACTCTTCCACATAGGCCTGCCCACGCTCAGAGTAGCGCCCTAACCCATTGGCGAGCACCGCGCCTGAAAGCGTTTTGTTTTGCTCTCGCAGACGGGCGCGGATCTCGCGTAGTCCTTGATATGCGGCATGGGTATTAAGGTTGTTGATATAGCTTTCTACCGAGGCTTGTGGGCCTTCAAACGCAGCCACTTCATGGGTTTTGCCTTCCGTTCGCTGCTTAGGCACCAGACCACAGCCTTTGCTGAAACACCACTGGCCAAAGTAGTTATTGCCTTCACGTGCAAACCGTGAGGTGCCCCACGCACTCTCATTGGCTGCCTGCGCTAACACCAACGACGGCGGAATGATATCCACTCGTTGGATCAGCGCCATCCAATTCGCTTCCTGGCTAACATCAAAGTCTGCTAACTCGTACTGATTCGCCAGCGCTTGGACGCGTTTTGTTTCTCGGCTACTTAACGCATTTTTACGCGCATGCCATGCCAACAATGCGGTACGATCGGCCCGTATTTGGCTATTAATCGTATTGACAACGGGCGTGAAGTAATCAAAAAACGCCTGCTTGCGCTCTGCCCCCGCGGCAAAAGATTGGAAATCAGGAACAAGGGGAGCTTTGGGCTGCTGACGCGAGATCAAAATGGTGATAGCCACAGCAACAATAGCCATGCCAATCAAGACAAAGTTACGATGTTTCATGATGCCCCTAGGTTTGTCGATGTGAGCGGTATTATACGCGAAATACCCGTTGGCGACGAATATCGCCCTCTCAACGTCATACTGGCAGTGCCACATCTATGTTAACAGGGAAAAATCACCCGAAAACACGCCCCACCTAAATCACTATGGTCAACCTCAACATGGCCGTGATGGCGGGGACTCTCACTAAGTAATTCGACCACCGGTCAATGGTGGCTCGTTTTGTTTCATATTGCCTTCCGCAATATAATATATTGTTTATCATGTAAAAAATACTTTCCTGCACCCACTAACTGTATTTATAGGCTGTCATTGAAGCCTTCAATAACATTTTGTTACATTTACTAATCATCATACAGTTGCACCTTACTTGGAATTATTTTCTTATCGCCATCCGCGCTTCAATTGGCGACATACTCGCGACTTTTCAAACACTCACGCGCTAGGCTAACCATGAAAAACATTTTATTTTTACCCATTGCGATGTTTGCGTTCGGTATGGATGCATATGTCGTTGCGGGCATTATCCCGGAAATTTCGACCAGTTTTCATATTACTGAAGCCCAAACAGCACAGATGGTGACTGCCTTTACGTTGTGCTATGCCCTTTCCGCACCCATACTGGCTACCTTATTGGCTGGCTTTCCTACTAAAAAGGCCCTCGTGCTGTCGATGTTGGTATTTATTGCCGCTAACCTTGTCACGATTTTCAGCACTCACTTGACCATGCTACTTGCAAGCCGTGCGCTAGCCGGTATTGGCGCAGGCATTTTCTCACCTTTAGCGGCGGCGAGTGCGGCATCTTTGGTGCCTGACGAAAAGAAAGGTCGCGCATTAGGTCTTTTACTGGGTGGAATGAGTGCTGGCACTGTTGTCGGGGTTCCCGCCGGTCTCGCTCTGGCGACTTGGCTTGGATGGCAAGGTGTTTTTGCTGTCGTGATCGGTATCGCGCTTATTGGGCTTGTTGGCGTGGTGCTCGGAGTGCCGCATATCTGTGTCGCGCCGCCGCCATCATTAAAAGCGCGCGTCGCGTTACTCACCGATCGTTCAGTATCTGCGACGATTACTGTCACGTTTCTGACGGCTGTCGCCAGCTTAGGACTCTATTCTTACCTCGCACCGGTGATTACGGGTATCACACAACAAACCAACCTTACGCCATATTTATGGGTTTGGGGGCTGGGTGGTATGATTGGCAGCTCCATCATCGGCCATTTAATCGACTGGGTAAAACACCCAAGGGCGATCCTGCTAGGCATACTGGCGCTAATGTCAGTGGCAATATATAGCATTCCGAGTAGTTTGCCTCTGTCTTCACTGATTGCCTTTGTGCCATTCTTCTTGTGGGGTGCGGCCGGTTGGTCGTCACTCGCGCCACAGCAACACACACTGATTAGCCTCCAACCTGATCATAGCGCCGCGGTGGTGGCACTGAATAGTTCTTCAAACTACCTAGGGGGTGCGGTGGGTACCTTATTAGGTGGTTTGTGGCTCAGCCACGGCCTTTCGGTGACTCAGCTTGTCTATGCAGCCGCGGCAGTTGGTGGCGTTGCTATCGTTATTCAAATTGGGATTCTACGCCAAAGCGCCCACTCAGTAGCGACAAGGTGCAAAAGCACCTAGCTCGACAATATTCCAAGTATCCAAAACCTTTATTAGACGTTGAATTTACTTGCCTCAGTCGGCAGTAATTCAGGTGGTGGCATGGTCACGGTTTGCAGTCCTGCCGTTTGCAAGGCGACTTTTATGATATCAAGATGCGCTTGTGTTGCCTCTAGCCAATTGCTGGCATCGCCCTTCACACCTGCTCGGTGAAAGCCATTTAACCGCACGGAAAAGCACCTGAGAGGCGCCTTTCGGTTTAAATCTGGTGCTTAGTTTTAATCGTCGCCGTAGTATTGCACGCCGAGCTTAATTCGCTCGCGTCCTTGCGCTAGGCGGTGTTTATTCGTATCCCGCAGCGAATAAATACACCCGCAGTATTCCTGCTGGTAAAAACGCTCGCGCTTGCTGATTTCTATCATTCGCTGACTACCACCTTGCTTGCGCCAGTTGTAATCCCAGTAGCTTACATCTGGATATGGGGCGGCTGCGCGATGGCCACAATCATTAATTTGCTGCATGTTCTTCCAGCGCGAGATACCCAGTGAACTACTGATAAACCGGAAACCATGTTCGGCGGCATATAGCGCTGTGCGCTCAAACCGCATGTCAAAGCACATGGTGCATCGGATGCCGCGCTCAGGTTCAAACTCCATCCCCTTAGCTCTGGCGTACCAGTTATCGGTATCGTAATCCATATCGATAAACGGCACGTCATGATCTTCTGCAAAGCGAATATTCTCCTGCTTACGGATTTCGTATTCTTTAGCCGGATGAATGTTGGGATTATAGAAAAAGATACTGTAGCGGATCCCGCTTGCTTGTATAGCTTCCATCACCTCTCCCGAACAAGGGGCACAACAAGAGTGAAGGAGTAACTGGTCGTTGTCGCGATCAAAGTCAGGCGGCAAAGGCAACGGCGTACGTGTAAATTCAGGCATGGCAATTCCGTGTTCACAATGCAAAAAATAAAACGCCAATATTCATATATTTGCGTATGTAACGGATTCTAGCACGCCATCGCCCAAATTTGCAGACGTTGTGATTTTCGAGCGGTGTTTTGCGCTTATTTATGATGAACTTTACATCACTTACTCGGGCGAGTGTGAACAGACTTCGGAAAGAGAAGGTTAAAATAGATACAAAAAAGCCGCTGATTTTTCAGCGGCTTTTTTAGATTTGGCGGAGGGACAGGGATTTGAACCCTGGAAGGGCTATTAACCCTTGCCGGTTTTCAAGACCGGTGCTTTCAACCGCTCAGCCATCCCTCCGAACAGCTTTGTATACTAATGATGCCCTAGTGCAATGTAAAGTACTGCAACACTATTTTTTGTTTAAGTGATGGATATTCATCCGTTACTGACATGTCGCGGCTTCACATTCGGTGAACAAGTTGGTACAACGTGCATATACTCTCCATTGAGAGCTCGCATGTTACTAACTCAGGAACCGACATGACCTTAGACAGCTTTCTCGCCAAAGTCACACAAACACCCGATATGGTAATGTTTGATGAGACGATGGCGGTGATAGATGCACATTACGACTACGCGCCCACGCGATTTACTAACGGTAATCTCGCCAATAAAGCTGGACAAAATACAGGCTCTTGCAAAGTGCTCGCGTTTTGCCGGCTGCATGAGTTAACAGAAGCGCAAACGCTCGCGTGTTTCGGAGGGTACTACCGCGAGGACGTGTTGAGCCATCCCTCTGGGACTGATCATAAAAATATTCGTAATTTTATGGTAACCGGATGGAAAGGTGTGTCGTTTGACAAAATGCCCTTAAAAGCAAAAACGCGAACGCATTCTTAAATGACGTCCGATCAAAAACGGCGACCCGCGGTCGCCGTTTGCCTATGACGCCATACTTGATCGAACGCTAGCTAGTATGCTGACGCGGCAGAAATATCTCCCCCATCATACAACGTACGCTACCGCCGCCAATTGTCTCTATTGTTGTGACATCGATAGGAACCAGTTTCCCAAACTGGCGTAATGTACGCTTTTGCGCTTCTGTAAAAGCACTGTAAGCAGACAACGACATCACAATCACCGATTCGCCATGTCGATTTCGCAATTGCAAGATATTGCCACAAAGCTGATTCATTTGTGATTCACTGATCGAGACGAGCGTTTTGTCTTCGCTCAGTGTATTGCAGACCAAATCCCGCTGCCCGGCCTCTATTACCTCATCACAAACCACGGCAAACGCTTCGCCCACAGCCATCATCACATTAGTATGATAAACCGGATTGCCATCGCTCATCTCGGTGTTGAAGCTCACGACTTGTCGCATGCCCACCTTTGCTGCCCATTCGGTCAATAAAATACTGTCACAACGGTGTGAAAGTGCCGCATAAACACGCTGGTTAAGGTGATCGATAACCATTGCGCCTGTGCTTTCGAGAAACGCCTCTTCTTTATCATGACATTTGACCTTATGCACATGATTAACGTCATAGCCGGCACGATCCAATGCTGCCATTAAACGCTCTGGCTTTACCTCCAACTGACGATTTGGGCATGCCATAGGGTAAAGATAAAGCTCACCACTGGGCAAGGTGCTAAACCAGTTATTCGGGAAGACGGCATCCGGTGTCGCCGGATCCGAGTCAGGGTATTCCATCACCACCACATCAATACCATGGCGACGCAAAATCATCACCATGTTATTARACTCTGCCATGGCGCGCGTTTTTACTTCCTCGTCGGGCAATGAGGGAGCGTGTTGAAAACCATTATCCTCACTGGTTTGTGCATTAAACTTAAAATGAAGCGGGGGCACCATCAACACGGCCGACGCTGCGTGGGGATGGGATAGCGGATATTGGGTATCGTAGCTCGCTAAAAACGCCATAAGCAAACCTTCTAAAACAACATGACTTAAAGAGTATAGATGGGCTATGGGGTACGCGATCAGTTTTAAACGCGCAACAGCCTCACCCAGTGGAATGAATAACCGCAGGAAAATATCATTGAAACAAGTTTTTTACAAATAGGGTTTTTTACACCCCGGTTTTTACAAATCATTTTTTTACAAATCCAGGTGAATCCGCACATTGCAGGGCGGAAGTTTAGTTAACTACACTATTAAAATAAACAGGGAGAACAAAGCATGAAACCAGCGCAGCCAACTCGCCACGAAGATAAGCGTCTTCACGCCTTATATGATCTAGGGATATTAGATACGGGCCGTGAAGATCGATTTGAGCGAATTGTGCGTGTCGCTGCCTACGTATCTGATTGCCCGGTGGTTGCGATTAGCCTGGTTGATGAAGATCGCCAATGGTTTAAAGCCAAACGTGGGTTAGCCGTTAATCAGACTGGGCGCAGTGAGTCCATTTGTGGGCATGCTATTCATCAACTCGAACCATTTATCATTGAGGACACGCTTAATGATCGTCGATTTGATGATAACCCATTGGTAACCGGCCCTCCTAACATCCGTTTTTATGCTGGATTCCCTTTTAGTCTTGATAGCGAGCACTTGCTTGGTACCCTCTGTGTCATCGACCACAAGCCTCGTCAGCTCACTGACGCCTGTGAGCGCGCGCTGTCAGATCTCGCGCGAATCGTGGAACATGAGCTGGTCATGACTCAACAAAATGTGATCGACCCTTTGACAAGCGTATTTAATCGCCGTGGCTTTTACCGAGAAGTAACCAGCTATTTGACCGATGAGATGGTGATCGAAGATCAACATACTTTGCTGCACTTTGACGTCCGTCAGCTACAAGGCATAAATCGGCACTATGGCAAGCATGCGGGTGATGGCGTCCTGAGAGCATTTGCCGCCTGTTTAAGGGATGTCTTTGATGATACAGGCTGGATAGGACGTTTAGAAGGCTGTGAATTCGCCGTATTATTGATTCAACAAGACGTTGACGCCGTCGAAGCCCAATTAGATCGATTTTACCTAAGGCTCTGCCGGCGTTTATCGTCAGAACGTTATCCGTTTGTCTATTCGGTCGGCCTCGCCCACTTCACCCAGATCGATGAAACAGTGACATTAGAAACCATGTTATTAGACGCAACGAACGACACTCGGACATACCCTGTGCCTTCGGAAACACGTGATATTGGATAACGCTAACAAAATAGATGAGAAAAACGATGAGAAGATTGGAGCGACATACGAGGTTCGAACTCGTGACCTCGACCTTGGCAAGGTCGCGCTCTACCAGCTGAGCTAATGTCGCTTGTTCAATCAAGCGCCTAAAAGCGCTTAGAAAATTGGTTGCGGGAGGCGGATTCGAACCACCGACCTTCGGGTTATGAGCCCGACGAGCTACCAGACTGCTCCATCCCGCGTCCGTAACATCAATCATGCTTGATGTGGGCAAAACTTGGAGCGACATACGAGGTTCGAACTCGTGACCTCGACCTTGGCAAGGTCGCGCTCTACCAGCTGAGCTAATGTCGCCTATGCAATTAAGCGTTGCATCACGC
>NZ_MUFJ01000068.1:0-1541 GCF_001996245.1 Salinivibrio sp. MA607
GCAGTTCGATAGTACCGGTCACGTCAGTTGTACGGAAGTAGAACTGTGGACGATAACCTTTGAAGAACGGCGTATGACGGCCGCCTTCGTCTTTACCTAGTACGTATACTTCTGATTCGAACTTGGTGTGCGGAGTGATTGAACCAGGCTTCGCCAGTACTTGACCACGCTCAACTTCGTCACGCTTAGTACCACGCAAAAGAACACCAACGTTCTCACCCGCACGGCCTTCGTCTAGAAGCTTACGGAACATTTCAACACCAGTACAAGTGGTCTTGGTGGTGTCTTTCATGCCTACGATTTCAACGTCGTCACCCACGGTGATGATGCCTTGCTCAACACGACCAGTTACAACAGTACCACGGCCTTGGATTGAGAATACGTCTTCGATTGGTAGGATGAACGGCTTGTCGATCGCACGCTCTGGCTCTGGGATGTAAGAATCCAGGGCTTCAGCAAGTTCAACAATCTTCTGCTCCCACTGCTCTTCACCGTTCAATGCACCCAGTGCAGAACCTTGAATTACTGGGCAGTCGTCACCTGGGAAGTCATACTCTGAAAGTAGCTCACGRACTTCCATTTCAACCAGCTCAAGCAGCTCTTCGTCATCAACCATGTCACATTTGTTCATGAACACGATGATGTTTGGAATACCAACCTGACGACCTAGTAGGATGTGCTCACGGGTCTGTGGCATTGGGCCATCAGTTGCCGCAACAACCAGGATACCACCGTCCATTTGCGCCGCACCGGTGATCATGTTTTTCACATAGTCAGCGTGTCCNCAGCTCAAGCAGCTCTTCGTCATCAACCATGTCACATTTGTTCATGAACACGATGATGTTTGGAATACCAACCTGACGACCTAGTAGGATGTGCTCACGGGTCTGTGGCATTGGGCCATCAGTTGCCGCAACAACCAGGATACCACCGTCCATTTGCGCCGCACCGGTGATCATGTTTTTCACATAGTCAGCGTGTCCYGGGCAGTCAACGTGTGCGTAGTGACGGTTTGGCGTATCGTACTCAACGTGAGACGTTGCGATGGTGATACCACGATCACGCTCTTCTGGCGCATTATCGATTGACGCGAAATCACGCGCAGCACCGCCGTATACTTTTGCAAGTACAGTACAGATAGCTGCAGTCAGTGTAGTTTTACCATGGTCAACGTGGCCAATAGTACCAACGTTAACGTGCGTTTTCGTACGTTCAAATTTTTCTTTAGACATGACAGTCCCTCTAAGCACGGTATTTCGGTGGCATTACGACCACACAACCAACAATCAGGTTTGTTGAGTATATATCAAACGGCTTGAAGTTACCTTGGAGAGGATGGTGCTGATAGGCAGATTTGAACTGCCGACCTCACCCTTACCAAGGGTGCGCTCTACCAACTGAGCTATATCAGCAAAATCGTTATCAACGTTTTACTCGGTGTTTTGCCATCAAAGTCTTACATTTCATTGCTTTGATGCTTAAATGTTTGCTAACTAAAGCCTAATACTAAGCGCTAATTAGATTCTGTTTCTTATACACAT
>NZ_MUFJ01000008.1:0-126635 GCF_001996245.1 Salinivibrio sp. MA607
CCCCTTTAGCCACTTCAAATTGAAAAGCAAGTTCATCAATAACTTCTTTCTCTTTCTGTGACATATCCCCGTCACGGTAGCTTATCATTAGAGCATCAAACAAAAAGAGTTGTGCAATCGGCTTGCGCTTGAAGCATTTCAAGATACTTTGTATAGTACTTTTGTCTGGCTGCTGAGCAAAATCAACACAGATATCAATAAGTGACTCATCTAATTCAAAAGAATTAACTAGAATCAGCAAATAGTTTTTCTCTTCTTCATGAATCCTTCCGTCGGCATTCATAACCAAAGCCAACCCTTGAAGATAGAGCACTCTATCTTCAAGAGGTAAGAATTTTGCAGCATGGTTTAAAAAAGCATTACTTTCTTTTGCTGCTTCTTTTATTTTTTCCAATATACTTTCCAAAGCAACCTGCTTCCGTTATCAATATCACATTTCAAAAAAAAACAGATAAAAGACTTATACTTCTCAGTAAAAAATAGCGATAGGAAAGCCTAGATTTAACTGAGAAGTTAAGACTATATAAGTTTAACTTTATGAATAGATCCTCTCGAATCAGAATCAGTCTTACCATACCAAAGAGAATAAGCTTTCTCACTCCCTATATTATTAAATTTATTGTTGCTACTTGAATGCAAAACAGTCTGACCGTAAATATTGTATCTAGACCCCTTAGAGTAACGCCATAAGAAACCATCGATAATAATAAATTGACCTTCTTGATATGGCTGAGTTAGGTTTATTATTCTTGGATCTTCTGGGTCAACTTCTCCAACAACTACAGAACTTTCAGTTCCACCCCAAATGAAATTATACGTGTCAAATCCATTAAGGTTAAGTACACTTCCTAAATATTCAACTAATTTTATCTCACTTACAACCTTTGGTTCTTTCAAAAATAACTCTTTCGTTTCTTTATTGTAACCAATACCAAGATTAGCCAAGGAGAACTCTCCGAACTCTGGAACTTCAACAACTTCTAATATTACTTTTATCTCTCCTCTATTGATTCCCGACTGCAGCAATGGAATAATAACTTCATTGTCAATATCTAAAGATGGATTGTTAGGGTCAAAGTCACCTACTAATCTTTCTTTAATAATTCTAAGAACTCTATCTTTCCTTAAATCACTTGTCCTTTCCAAAATATCGCCCATATCAACATCAAAATAATCCAACAAGTGATTAAAGTGCTCTGGATTTAACAAATGACTAGAAAAATATAATGAGCTCTCATCCCAATCCTTATTTTTAATATGACAGAACAAGTCAAATATATCTTGATATGTCCCCTTCAACACTTCGAGTTCTTGTGCAACTTTGTCAACAACAGCTTTTTCACGTTCATCGACACTATCATCTCGGCGAGTCATCATAAGTGCATCAAACAAGAATAATTGAGAAATTGTTCTGCGTCTAAATGTGCGGAAGAACGCTTGAACTGTATCTTTTTCGGGCCGACTTGCAAACTCGACAAACTCTTCTATAATAGATTCGTCCATTTCAAACGATTTGATCAAAATACGAATATATTCTTTCTCCTCTGGGTGAATGTCTCCATCAGCGTTCATTATAAGAGCTAAACCTTGCAAATAGAGCAAACGCTCTTCGAGCGGTAAATCCTTTGCCGCATGATTTTCAAACGCATTTGCTTCTTTCGTTGCTTCATTAATCACATCTAATATGTCCATCATATTATAAACACTCCAATTTTCATCAAATTAAATCACGAAGTTCTTTAAGCGCATCCATGCTAGCGTCTAATTGCTCTGCGCCTCTTTGAACTGAATCCACTTCAGAAACACCTTCAAGCTTACAGTTGTTGAATAATTTTCTTTTAAAAAATAATGTTAGCACTAGCATTTTAGAGTGAACGCTAACAACATTGCAATTAGATATTGACTCTAAACTAATTTTACTAATCGTCATTTCATGGCTGTGTTCATTGAAAGGACCTCCTTCATCGAAACTAGGATTCTCTTCGCCAATCAACCATATTTTTGTTTTGTCTGCTCCCGCGCCATTTATTGTAGCGCCAAATAATTTATCAACATCCTCTTCTGACAACCAAAACTCGCCCTTACCCAGCTTTATATTTACATTGAAAACATCTCGACCAAGAAGAATGCGAAATTTTTCATAGCTTGAAACCTTCACGCTTTCAGGTTCATAATCAACTCTGGCATATTCCAGTAAATGCTTCCAATCCCAATACTCTTCGCCCTCAATAGTTTTAATGTTGTTTTTATCTCTAGAATTGATAGCGTTAATCACTTTCTCTACTATTTCTAAATTTTCGCCTGGAAAATTTAACAAGTAGCTCATCTGCTTAATAACCTCTTTTTTTACCTTATCATAACTACCACCTAGGTGGCATATCATAACAGCGTCGTAAAAAAACGTGCTCACTAGATTATTAGCACTCAGTATCTTTGTGAGTTCCTCAATAAAATCTTCATCTATTGATTGTACGTTTTGTTCAATCTCTTCTAATAACTCATCAGGAAGTTCCAATGTTCTCAGTAACGTACCTACAAACGTTTTCTCTGATTTATCGGCCTGCTCATCAGATCCCATAATAAGCCCAAGGCCATAAAGGTATGTCACTTTGTACTCTAAATCCAAGTCACCTATTGGATGCTCTGATAGTTTTAATTTTTCATCATTATAGTTTTTTAGTGTTTTTAAAATATAACTCATAATTGCCTCGAATAAAGCTGTTTAGTTATGGAGCTTTGCACTTCCACAAAACTCCATAGCGCTAAGCTAGCCATTATCAATTTTCTGCTTTAGGGTAGACATTGCAGCTAGCGCTTGCGTTAGCTGCTTCTTCGTCTCTTCAAATGTGTCTGCTTGTTCTTTATGTTGTTTTTGCAGTTCAACAAGCTGCTCGTTACGCGCTTGCTTCTTCTGCTCAAAAGTAATATAAAGTTGCTGACTAAAGTTTCTTACTACACGAGCTAGATGATCAGCTACTGTATCCATAATTTGGCTTGTCGCTTCTGGTATCACTTGGTCACGAATTTTCTGCTCAATTTGCGAGTCTCGATCCGCTTCGTTGTCTTTTTTCTTACCAAGCAAACCGCCTAAGATACCAACAACAAGACCAGCAATCGGACCTAGTACAACTAAGCTAATCGCCCCTGCAATGGTTCCTGAGCTTAGTGAGAATTTCTCTTTCTCTTGCGGTGGAATATCTAGATGAACTCCAATGTCATTTACATCGACAGTGTCGTTACTCTCTAACTTACGCTCGAATCGTTCTAGCTCTTTTTCAATGAGTTCATCTAGCTCAACCTGTACTACTGGTCGTACGATGCTAGCCATTGAGTCAGACAAAGTATTACTCTTAGCCGCACTTACTAAGCGGTGTGTATTGTTCGATAATACAGAACTAATTTTAGCGGTAAGTTGCTCTTTACCTACGCTGCATAGATTATACTCAAGCTCGGTTATCATCTGTTCAAGGCGTTGCTTTTCTTTATTAAAGTTCTGCTCTAGGCCGTTTATCTTATCTTCAATTTCAACCGCACTATTTGAGGTATAAAATATTTTCGCTTTTAAAGCTTCTCCAATGCTGGCAATCAATGATGACAGTGCTGGGTAATAACGATGTTTCAGCAACATATCAAACTGGCTTGCAGCATTATCAATGATCGTTTCAAAGCCTTTTATCGTATATAGCTGTTTATCTTGCGTTTCGATACTTGTTACTTCAAAGTCATCTTGCATTCTTTCATTGAGCGTTTGCTTCACTTGTTCAATGGTTTTTGCTAATTCGACTTCAGACTTACGAGCCGCTTTGGAAATTAAACAGGCAATGTCTTTATTGTGGTCGTAGTAAATCTCTTCGATGCGTTCTACGACTGTGTTATCAAACGGGATATTAGCAGGGAATAGAGTAACAAAGTAGTCGCCACGCTCTAGATAGGTTGCTATCGCTTTCTGATGCGCTTTGTTACGAGCGTCAAAGCCAGGCATGTCGACTAGCACTATGTCWCTTCTATTCTTTAGGCGTTGGTTATTAAGCTCTACAGTCAGATAGGCTACTTGTTCAGTAGGCTGAAAGCCTTGTAACACATTCAACGAGTAAACCGCTGGTTGAGTACCATCAACGTAATGAACCGTAAATTGCTCCACGTCACCGTAAGTCAATTCGGTGGCTACTGCTGTTTCTGGTGCAATATTTACCTTTAAGTAGTCTTTACCTAAGTAGCTATTAAGTAATGAACTCTTACCTGCTGAGAATTTACCGATGATCGGAATGACCACCGTGTAGTTGTTAATTCGTGAGTTAAGAAACTCTAACTGCTCTTTGATACTTTCATCACTCAAGTATTGAGTGTTAGCTTCTTTTAACTCTGCAATCACTGATAACCACTGAGCCTGAACTTGAGAAGCAATAGATCCATTTGGCAGTAACGGAGTTTCCTCTGATGTCAGATTAAGTGTCACTGGTCTGCGATCATTTTGACGTATGGAATGAAGAAGCTCTAAACCTAACTCTTTTGCAGGACGAGGAGTAAAGAGGTTCAATCCAAGCTCGGCCTCTAACTCACCAATAATATCTCGGTCACTTGATACCTCATCCACCATCTGAATGCCTTTCAGCAGAGGGAAATCATTCTCCATATGGCTCGCTATAGGCAAAATATACTGACCATCAATACTATCAATGAGTCTACGTTCCTGAGACTCCCAGATGAGAGAGGCGGGCACTAGCTCCTCTTCATCAATTTTCAAAGCTTTCATTGCATTTACATAGCGAGCTAACTCATTATTTTCCCAAATACGACCAGACGTTAGATAAAAGCTACTCGTGAGGTCAAGTAGCGACTGATAGGCATTGGAACCTAAGCCTCTAGCCGTAGCGACATGAAACCAGTCATTAATGATTTGGTYTCTTTCTAAAACCTCAACTCTTTGAGAGACATGCGATATTTTTTGAGAAAGTTCTGCTTCCAACACTTTAAAGCCATTATTCATAAGTGCTAACGAACGGCTGAGTCGATGCTCTGCCATCTGGATGCTTCCATATAATACATTGACATGGTTCATTAGATAGTTGGTTTTATTTGATAGAGAGGCAACAACTTCTACTGTTAGCTTGTTTTTCTCATTCAGCTTTTGTATCAAGCGTTGGTTAGCATAAATTGCTCTGTTTAAACCATGATTAACCTCTGCCTGTCGAACATTATTACTGCCAGTCAGATTACCGATGATACGCCCAAACCTGCTTTGCTCTAGTTGTGTATTGATTGCGCCTTCAGTCGATACAAGTGTTGTAATTGATGAAAAAGCCTCATTAATTAACTCCGAAGAGTTGTCTTTCATTTCGGCGATCAAACTATCAATGCTGCTATCAATGAAGGCTTGTTCTTGTACACCAATCTCTTTTGCAACTTGTTGTGTGACTTCTTTAATGCTTTCATAGCTATCAAGCTGACCACTTCTTATTTGCTTATTCAGATAGACGCTTTGATCGAACTCTTTTGCATCTTCTGCAAGCTTATCGATAACCGCTACAAACTGC
The DNA here is from genome assembly GCF_001996245.1 of Salinivibrio sp. MA607. Taxonomy (NCBI): domain Bacteria; kingdom Pseudomonadati; phylum Pseudomonadota; class Gammaproteobacteria; order Vibrionales; family Vibrionaceae; genus Salinivibrio; species Salinivibrio sp. MA607. The sequence continues at coordinate 5,535 of NZ_MUFJ01000008.1, forward strand.
TCTTCCGTATCCTGAAACTCTTTAAACTGCTCCAAAATTCGCTTCACATCCTCATAGCCTTCATCAATCAGTTTGCCTGCATTTTCAGGAGTAAAATTAAGAGGTGCAATTAACCCATCAAATTCTCTATTGGGTACGATATTCCAGAAACGAACATTAGGGTATTGTTTCTCTGTCTGAGATAACTGTGGGTCTCGCTCTAAATATAGATTAATGATGTGAGTACAGTTGTGCTGTTCGATCAACACCTTATAAGGGGTGTTATCGCTATACTCACCAGGCAATACGCCACCATCGAAGTAAGTCGTTCCATCAATATCGATGCCATCAAAGACAATAGGAATGGCTGCTGATGCCAGTAGCCACTGAACTATACTTGTCGGTGTTTTATCTGTTAGATCTGGGTACTCTAATTTTCGGGAACTAGAGTTCAATGCACAAACGTGGAACGGGATTTGACTTCGACTAACGTCATCACAAGCACCACTTGTTTCAATTAGGTATTTCAGCCCACTTTGATTAAATAACCCCTGTGATTGACTCAACCCCGTGATAGCCAAAACTGCTCTAGCTGCCAATGACGGTGTGAACAATATACTCGTATAGGAAGCGGCTTTTCTAGCAAGATTGTCTTTATTTAAAGACATAATTTGGTCTTCAGAGATGCCACGCCATAGCTTTTCTGCGGCTGATACATTACCTTGTACGAACAAAGCGCCATTCAAGCCCCCTACTGACGTACCAGCAACCGCTTCTACATTTTTGTCTAGGCCAAACTCGTGCAGTGCTTTCCAAGCGCCTACTTCATAAGCGCCTTTTCCGCCCCCCCCAGAGAAGACAATACCCAATTTACTCATTGTTTAACCTATTATTCGAAACTGACAGACACTGATGCTTTTTTGCTACTAATGATTTGCACTTTCACTTCTTGCGAAACATAAAATTGCTCAAACTTGAGTGACGGTGCTGTTTTATTGATCACATTTTTCATGACCATAATTTCTAGATTTGGGGCTTTATCCAATTTGATAGACAAACCTAAGACACTTACCTTCGTCACCTCCCCCTCTAAACTATCTAAGTTCGCTAAATGAGAAAGAGAACTTTGATCACCTTGAAGAAGAGCATCAAATCTAAATGTCGCGCTTTGTGCTGCGCCTGACTTCTTTCTCATCGCTTTTAGTTGAGTCATACTTGGCTTATCGGATAAGAATATTTGCTTTGATTTACAAACGTCCCTCAACAAATCTTCTATCTGATCATGAATTTTTTCAGAGCCTTGTTTATGACGTTGTATGGTATCTAGTTGAGCTTTAACTTTCTTATGAAAATTAGTCAGGTGTTCCTTCTTATCACCTGTCAGTTTTTCATCAAAGATTAGCTCGTTTAATGTACCAATAGTTAACTTAAGCGTTTGTTGTGTTGCCAAATATTCTCGATGATACTCATCGAATATGTTTGAAAGTTGCCATTTTAATGTTGAGCCTTCGCTGCCTCGATTAATATGAGTAAGAAACTCTTTAAGGCGATCACCATGTTCTGAAATTTCTTTATCGTCTACCGCTGAGTATCCAATAACATCAAGGTAATCAATTTCCGCATTATCAAGATCTTCTTTTGCCTTTGTGATAATGCCTTTCACTTCGGACTCAAGTTTTTTATCAGCTTTACTAAGCACAACCAATACAGGGCTGTCTAACTCCAAACTTTGAAGAAACTCGATATCTTGCTGAGGCACTGTTCCGTTTTGACTATCAACAAGCCATATAAGGTAGTCGGAAACTCTTAAATGTTGACGGGCGATGTTTTCATCAATTTTTTGCTGATTATCAGACTTACTGTATCCTGGCGTATCCAAAAAGATAAGATTAGCGTAACTTAAGATTTTTCTTTCAACAGCAATCATTTGTAGAATATGGCTGAACGTAACTTGATACTTCTTATTAAAAGCATGACAGATTGCTTTAATCGCATCTTCATTGATTTCAGTTTTTTTGCCGTAAAAGTTCAAAGCATCTATTCGGTTTTGGTCGCCTTTGCACAAGAAGGTAGGGATAGATGTTGTAGGTGTTGTATCTACTGGCAAAAGCGATGGGCAACCTAAAACTGTATTTAGAAATCGTGTTTTTCCTGCACTAAAAGAACCACCAACAGCCACAGTATGGCTCTGTTGTAGCTGAGGGAAAGATACAGCCTCTTTTAGTAAATCAAACCACTTTAACAAACGAGCATAAGCTGTTGCCCCACTGGTATTTTCACCTTGTTCTGTATGTGATAAAAACTCGTTATTTATCAGGCATCTAACGTCATCTAATATTTTATCATTTGAAGTTCTTAATTCTGGTTTTGCTACTAAGCTAGCACATAGCTCTAAGCCTAGTTCCGCGTCTTTAAGGTAACAATTGGAGTTACCTAATGATGATATAGGTGTTTCGTCTTTTTTTTCTTCTTCGGATGATGCCAAGTGACGATTCATCAAACTATCAATATCCATCTCATTTAACCTCTACTGTATTTATTTTAGTTGTGGTCTCGGAAGGTTCGATTTATTAGAAGATACACCTTTATCATCAGGAAGATGTTTGTCATCCAATAAGGTTTCACCATATGTTGAAGGCACTGCCTCGCTGATCTCCCTGCCCCACACCAACTCCCCAAACCCATCAAGCCAGTGGGTGAGTTGTTGCGAGCGGATGACCGTGGCGGTGACTTGATAATGATCGTCGTGCTCGGTCATGGTTTGATCGGAAGACAGTGGCGTTTCTTGTAAATAGTGGCCGGCGCTTTTTTTAATGTTAAAGGTCAGTAAGCAGCGCTCGCCCTCTCCAAAGCCAAACCGGCCGTCGTCATCGTATTTTTTCAGATCAAAATCTGGTGGCGGCGTAAATGGGAATTTAGACACATTGGCACGGTTAATGCGGTGAACCGCTATGCTGCGTTCATTGTCGTAGCCCTCGAACCGGCATACTAAATATAAGCGTGGGCCTTGTTGCGCGAGGCCGAGTGGATAAACCCGTTGGCCAGTTTTTTGTTGCTGTTTGGCGTTGTAGTAATCGAGGATTAGCGGATAGTCGTTGTAGAGTGCGTCAGTAACATTTTTAAAAACCTCGTCACTCATCTTGGGGGGGAGCAACGGCTGGGTCTCGCTGACCACACGCACTTTCTTGGTCCAGGCGCGCGCTTTTTCGGCATCACCCGTCGGGTTCAATTCACAGCGCGCTGCCGCAAACATGGTACTGAGTGATTCGGTAACATTAGCCGGCAACAAGTTGGTGAGGTAGTTTTCAGCCAGCGACAACAATAACGCCTCTTGCGTGGATAACTTGCCGTTGCTCAGCTCTGGGGCATAGCGCGATAACCGATACCCATAAGGCTTGCTAGCATCATCACACTCGGCAAACCCTTCCTCGCAAAGCATCTCTAAGTTACGTTGAATGGTACGGATATTGCGTTCTATCCCATCGCTTGCAACGGCTTTTTGTAGATCGCCTGCGGTTTGTTTGATCCGGTGTGAAAGGTGGCGCAACAACAAGAATGCGAGCCTTAGCGAGTCACTTTTAGGCGGACGGGTTGTCATAAATGTTTCGCTGTCTAATGATGTTTCCACTATTATTTACCTGCCTATTTTCACAAACAAGCCGCGATCGCGGTTCCATTTCATAACTGAGCCTACCATCACAAAAAGGCAAAATGCGTCGCATATAAAACAATCAGTTAAACCGATTTAATCAGACACATTCTGTCGCACCGTACCGATAAAGTGGCGTCATACCTGGTTAGGGTGCGTAAAGGAATATAGTCATGAACGATGTGCTAGAACAAGTCAAAACGCTGATAAACGATGACACCAAAACCATTAAACAACTGCGTTATCAGGTGGGTCAGTGTGAACAATTAATTGCCGCGTTAGAAACCGAAAACCAGCGCTTGGTCGATCAGTTGGGGCATTTGGTACAAAAGCTCAATACCGATGACATGACAGGCCTTGCCAACCGGTATCATCTCGAAACCAGCTTCAATACACTGCTAAGCCAACCTCAATGCCACCAGTTGGCACTGGTGTTTATCGATATGAATAAGTTGAAGGCGGTGAATGATCAATACGGCCACCTGGTGGGTGACCAGGCTATTTGTCACCTTGCTACACTGCTCGCCGATAATACGCACGAGGGGATCGCGGCGCGCTTTGGCGGGGATGAGTTTGCGGTGCTATTGCCCAACACCACACACGCGGCTGCCACTGATTGGGCCCAGTCACTGGTAATGCAACTGGCTCATTCACCACTCCTGATTGATCAACGCCCGCATTATTTGAGCTTTAGTTTTGGTGTGAGCGACATGCGTGCGGATAATGCCCCTCAGTTAACCAGCAGTAAAACCGCGTTGGATCAGTTAATTCGTCAAGCGGATACACGTATGCTCACTCGCAAGGCCTAACACCATAGACATCACAAGGTGATAACCAGCATCGCCTTGTGATTCTTCACCATTAATCTGTTAATTCCATCACACTTCTGTACAATGCGCGCTCAGCCATATTTATCTTTACACCCTCTCGCTTGGCCGTGAGTCAGATGCTTTGTTGGCATGACTACACGCCCTGGTTGAGCACATTCGCTAGGAACGTCTTTTGATTTCAATCGCCAATATCACCATGCAGTTTGGTGCCGAGCCGCTATTCGAAAACATCTCTGCCAAATTTGGTAACGGTAACCGCTACGGATTGATCGGAGCCAACGGCTGTGGCAAATCCACCTTGATGAAAATCATGAGTGGCGCGCTCACGCCTACCGCAGGCAATGTGTCCATCACGCCAGGACAAACCTTGGGCGAGCTTAGCCAAGATCAATTTGCCTATGAGCAATACTCAGTGATTGATGCGGTGATGATGGGCGATCGCAAGCTGTGGGAAATCAAACAAGAGCGTGAGCGCATTTATTCTTTGCCGGAAATGAGCGAAGAAGATGGCATGGCCGTCGCAGAGCTAGAAAGCCAGTTCGCGGAAATGGACGGTTATACCGCCGAGAGCCGTGCTGGCGATATTCTGCTGCAAGCGGGGATTGAAGAAGAGCTGCACTTTGGCCTGATGTCGCAAGTGGCACCGGGTTGGAAATTACGGGTGCTGCTTGCCCAAGCTTTGTTTGCGAATCCTGATATTTTGCTGTTGGATGAGCCGACCAACAACTTGGATATTCATACCATCAACTGGTTAGCCGGTGAGCTGCAACAGCGCCAGTGCACCATGATTATCATTTCTCACGATCGTCACTTCTTGAACGCCACGTGCACCCACATGGCCGATATCGACTTTGGCGAGCTACGTGTATATCCAGGCAACTACGATGACTTTGTCGCCGCATCTAGCTTGGCACGCGAGCAACTGTTGTCGAGCAACGCCAAAAAAGAAGCGGAGCTTAGTGAGCTGCAAGACTTCGTGAATCGCTTTGGTGCCAATGCCTCTAAAGCTAAGCAAGCCAGTTCACGCGCCAAACGCATGGAAAAGATCCAGCTTGATGAAGTCAAAGCGTCTAGCCGTGTGCACCCTTACATTCAATTTACCGAAAGCAAAAAACTCCACCGTCAAGCGGTCGAATTACGCGAGGTTGGCCATACCTTTGACGAGACAGCTTTATTTAAAAACGGTCACTTTTTGCTTGAAGCGGGCTCGCGCCTGGCGATCATTGGCGAAAATGGTGTGGGTAAAACCACCCTGTTGCGTTGTTTAGTGGGCGAGCTTGCGCAAAGCGAAGGCACAATTAAATGGTCAGAAAACGCATCCATTGGTTACTGTGCGCAAGATAACAGTGCCGAGTTTGATAACGATCTCACCGTGTTTGAGTGGATGTCGCAATGGCGTACGGCCAAGCATGATGATTTGATTGTTCGTGGCATTTTGGGTCGCTTGTTGTTCTCAGCAGATGATGTGAACAAAAAAGCGAAAAGCTGCTCAGGGGGCGAGAAAAACCGCCTGATGTTCGGCAAGCTGATGATGCAAGATATCAATGTGATTGTGATGGACGAGCCCACCAACCACATGGATATGGAAGCCATCGAATCACTCAATAAAGGCCTAGAGCAATTCCCAGGCACTTTGATTTTTGTCAGCCACGACCGTGAATTTGTGTCGTCACTGGCCACTGACATTATTGAGATCAAAGACCAGCAATTGATCCACTTTAACGGCAGTTACGATGAATACCTCGCCCACTTAGAAAAAGTACGTGCGGTGGCTTGATCATAAGACTGAGCCTGAATTTGCCGCTGATTGGCTTCCATTCAGCGGCAAGTCCCGCTATACCTAGAGTAACGTGCTTATTCTTTATAACGAGCGAGGGATCATGAAATACGCGGCCACACTGTTAACGCTTTCCAGTCTTCTTCTTACCACTCCGAGCTATGCCCTTTTCGGCCAGGGCGATAAAACCACTGATGTGATGACGCAAATGGCAACCCAATTTGCCGGTGATGAGGTAAGCCAATCTCCGCTCGTTAAATCGATCACTGAACAAGTGGATGTGAGCCCAGCTCAAGCAACAGGTGGCGCCGGGGCCTTACTCGCCATGGCAGCGAATGGCCTCACCGGCAGCGATCAACAAGAGCTTGCAAGTTTACGCCCTGATTTATCGTCGCTTTCGTCATTACTCGGAGACAATGCGAGTGCGGGTGGCATCGGTTCAATGGGTGATGTGTATCGTGCAGCAGAAAAACTTGGTATCGACGCAGCCACGTTAAAGCAGTTTGTTCCGGTTGTGCTCGACTATTTGGGCCAGCAAGGCGCGAGCGATGGATTGCTAAGCTCGCTAACCCAACTTTGGCCATAGCGCGACGCGACTTAAACACCGATTAAATTACTCCGTCGCCGCATGCCTCGGCAGTTTAAACAACGACAACGCGCGGCAATCGCTGACGCGCGTTTATTTATCGAATCATCAAGCAAAGCGCACCGAGACGCGTTATCATAGTCGCCCTGTTGTTTAAGTTTGTATGATTATGCCTGCCTTCTCTTTCTCTGCGATCCCAGTTGGGATCCGCTTTATGCTTCTGTCTGCGCTTGGCTTTGCCTTGATGTCCGCCTGTGTGAAATACGTGGCTGTCAATGGTATCCCGGTATTTGAGATTGTCGCCGCCCGAGCACTGGTGTCGCTCATCATCAGCTACACCGATGTGAAACGTAAAGGCCTGTCGGTATGGGGTAACAATAAGCAACTCCTGTTGCTGCGTGGTGTACTCGGTACAGCCGCGCTGATGTGTGTGTATTATGCGGTCACGACTTTACCCTTAGCCGAAGCCACTGTTTTGCAATACACTCACCCGGTGTTTACTGCTGTGCTTGGGTTGGTGTTACTCAAAGAGCGATTACAAGGCGCCACGTTGGTGTGTATTGCGCTTTGTTTAATCGGGCTTTACGTGATGGTGCAACCTAACCTTAACGGTAATATTGCGGAGGCCTTGCCCACGTTTAGCGTGATTATTGCGCTTCTGGGGGCATTAGGCAGCTCAATGGCTTATGTGATTGTGCGTAAACTCAGCCGCACCGAAGACAGCTCGGTAATTATTTTGTACTTTCCCATGGTTGCCCTACCCGTCGCGACCGTGCTGATGTGGCCACAGTTCGTGATGCCAAGTTTATCGCTCACATTGCTATTGGTTTTAGTCGGTGTATTTACCCAGGTTGGCCAGTATGGACTCACCAAAGCCATGCAAACCCAACAAGCCGGTGAAGCGTCTGCTTATGCCTATATACAAATTGTGTTCTCAACCTTGCTTGGGGTATGGATCTTTAATGAAGTGCCCTCAATTTGGACCTATCTCGGTGGTGGGTTAATTGTGGCAGGCGCATTATTCAATGCAGTTGGCCATCGCATCTTTCGGCGACGTATCGTATAACACTCGCACATTCAAAGGTTTAATACGAGCAAAACTGGCCTCATTTGAGGCCAGTTTTGGTTTGCTGATCAGGCAACTTGATCCATTTCTGTGCGAGTTTCTGTGAGTCCGTTCAACGTAAAGCTCATATTTTGCTCCAAGGCATGAAGCCAAGCATAACGTTTAGTATACAAGCGTCGTTTACTGCTGCTCAATTGAGTGACATCTTTACGCAACGGCTGCATCGCTAAAGTAAAAAAGTACCGATCTTGTGGTGTGCCATCATATTCACGCCAGAGCGCATCATAATCAAAGGTAACGACATTTCGCTTGGAGGTGACATAACGAATCGCTTTATAAATATGGCCTTTATTAGACACCGCATAACAGCGCTCGGCTCCCATGATCCGTCCTAGCATCAGCACTAACTCTAACATCAAGGCTTTTGTGCGCAAGCCGTGAGCGGTTTTCGTTAATATTTTAATGATCTGCTGGCGTTCGGGCACACTGTCGCTTGGGCCTTGCAGCGCACCAATATACAGATCACGCCCACCACGGTTAAAGTGGAACGAAATACTATACACGCCTTGCTTGCTCTCCACGTCATACAACGACAGACCCAATGCTCCTTCGCGAATCGCACCACGATAGAAACGCACGCCATAGCTGCGGCCATTATTGGCGGTAAAGCTGGCAAGCAGCAGCCCCGTGACAGAGAAAATAGTGCTGCAATGAGGACCAAAGGTATTCGCCATAAAACGATAATGGTCATGCAACATTTCAACCCGCTCCAGCATGGTTAGCGACACATTCAGATACGGTTTGAGCGGTTTGGTGATCACTTCTGGATAGTCAGCTAATACAGGTTCCAAATGCGGCTCGTCAAACACCCCAACCATTCGCTCCATAATATTCGAAAATGCAAAGCCCAACGCATAAAAGCGCCAGTTCTTGCTCACCACTCGCCATCCTTTGCTGTTCGGGTAAATTTTGTCAGCCCAGTTCACAAGGCTAGTAAGGTGTTGTTTACGGATATTCATCACAGCCAAACCCAGTTCATTGTGTCGCATAAAACGCGTTAAAGAAGGCTGACTATAATCACCAAGTAGAAAAAAGGCTGTCGTGAGAATGTACGAGTGTGTCAGTGTTTGTCGGTAGATCTCATTGCAATGAGAGAACGTATGAGCGTTTGGACAAAACCGGATTGCTCACTCGAGCAATCCGGTTAACAGTCATCGCCTGTCAATTAGGTACGAATATCCTGAATAGCACCGTTCAATGCGTTAACGTTATCTTTTAAATCAGACACAATCGGGCCCAGTTGATCAATCGCTTCATGCATATCGCTTGATAAGGTTTTTATGTTTGATAAATTGCTCGAGATTTCATCACTGACAGAAAGCTGTTCTTCCGTGGCCGATGCAATCGATGAATTCAGTCGATGGATTTCTATCGCAGATTCTTTGATCGTGCCAAGCGATTCGTTTGCGGTGGTCATATTGTCACGTGTCGATGCAATCTTATCTGCGTTAACACGAATAGTCTGTGTTGATTGTTCCGCCTTACCTTGCAAACCACCGATCATTTCTTCAATCTCTCCAGCAGATTTTTGTGTCCGTTGCGCTAAAGATCTCACCTCGTCGGCCACAACCGCAAACCCACGACCTTGATCGCCTGCACGCGCCGCTTCGATGGCTGCGTTTAGCGCTAAGAGGTTGGTTTGCTCTGCAATGCCTTTAATCACATCAAGTACATTACCTACATTAGTGGATTCATCGGCAAGCTCTTGGATCACCTCCGATGTCTTTTTGAATTCAGTTTCTAAACTGCCAAACTCGACCATGGTTTTATCGAACACATCTTTACTGGTGGTGGTTTCTTTCTCGGTACTACCTGCGTACTYTTCTGCCATGGAGGTGTTCTCCGCTACCGTGGCAAGGGCGGAGGTCATTTCTTCCATGGCCGTGGCACCCATCTCGAGCTCTTGGTTTTGCTGGTTAGATATTTTGGCATTTTTACTGGTAATATCGACCAAACTATCCGTAATCTGAGCGATCATATGATTAACGTCATTAATTTTATTAATCGTCGATGAGTAACTCCCGATAACTTTATTAACAGTATTACCAATGGTTCCAATTTCATTCTTTTTACTATCGTCGACTCGCAACGTAAGATCTGAATTATCATCTACTTTTTTTAGCGTGGATGCCATCTTATCGATTGGATTAACAACCGTTCGTTTCGTGATGATGTATCCCAAAATCGCAATTACGATCACCACTGCTAACGAGATATTGCCGATGAGCACCGTTTTTTTGACACTAGATGCTGCCTCGTTAAACTGTGTATCCGTTCGCTGTTCCAACGCAATAAAAAAGCTTTCGATGGGTTTCATGATTTTTGCTTTTTCTTGGTGATACTGCGAGCTATGCAATAGCTCAATCGCCATTTGTTTGTCGGGCTCTCCTCGAACAGTATAATTACCGCTGCTGTCCGGATATAGTCCTTTAACCGCGTTCATGGCTTTGACTTCCATATTCACCAGCCCATCAGAATTGGCCTGAGCCTTTTTGAGTAAATCAAACTCTTTCTCGGTAAAGCCTAAATCTCTCATCCGTTGATTTAACGAAATAGCTTGGCCATCTGGTTTAGGTTTTTGACCATGTTCTAACACTAAGTCCCAGTAGATCGTATGATAGTTAACAGGCCGAGGTTTCTCACCGTTACGAATGGCTAGAATATCGTTATACATTTTTTCATACTTTTCATTGCCGGTAACTGTGTAAGTTCTACCCAGACGCGTTAAGTCATCAGAGCTTTGTCTTAATTCATCGGCCGTTTGATACGATTCATATCGCACCTGAGCCATTTCATCGACTTTATTCATCAAGCCATTAAGCTGAATGATCGTAAAAAAACTCACCACAATGCCTGCACCAATAATAAAAAACACTAATTTCATGGTGTTATTGATGTTCATACCCATTCCTACCGCCTCTATCACATTTATATCTACTTAAAATTGTTCAATTTCAGCGTAGGACAGAATCATTTCATCGACTTTGAAAAATAAAAGAAAAAGACAAAAAAACCTCAAGCATCTGATTAATATAAAATTAAAGCATGATCTTCGTTGTCACAGGCCTTGTTCTATCCCTGACATTGTTGAAAGAGTGCAACATCTCATAAAAATGTAATCTACTGATATTAACAATCAAAAAGCATGAAGTTAGTCACTCTATGTAGTGCTCATTTCCCTTAAGGTTCGCCTAACTTTTTAAACAGGTACCCTCTGATGAAAAAAAACGCACTCGCTAGTCTGATCATGCTCTCACTCTCGTTCCCCACTCTTGCCGCTGATGGGGATATGCATAATGTCACTATCCTTGGCACATCAGATTTACATGGCCATTTCATGCCATGGGATTACGCGGCAGACAAACTCAATATGCGTGGCAGTTTGAGCCAGATCGCGACCAAGGTAGCGGATATTCGTAGCACCAACAAAAATGTCATCATGGTCGATGCGGGTGACACCATTCAAGGTAACTTTGTCGAGACGTTTAAGGATGAAGAGACAAGCCCAATGATGCTTGGTTTTAACCAAATGGATTATGATGTATGGGTCATGGGTAACCACGAGTTTGATTTTGGCTTGGATGTTTTGCAGCGCTCGCTCGATCAATTTGAGGGACAATCACTCGGCGGCAATATTAAACGACCTGACGGCAACCCTTTTTTACCCGCTCATACCATCATCGAGCGAAATGGCATCAAAGTGGGTGTAATTGGTATGGATACACCGATGACACAAGTCTTTGCCGAAGGCACCGGGCGACTCGAAGGCGTGACCTTTACCAACCCTTCACTGGAAGTTAAAAAAGTGGTCGAGACACTCAAAAATGATGTCGACGCTCTTATCTTAGTCGCCCACATGGGCCTGGATAATGAAAACGACATTGCGAATACCGGGGTCACAGATATTGCCAATGCCAATCCAGAACTTGATGCGATTGTCGCCGGCCATATGCATACTCGCATTGATAAAGCAGTTGTTAATGGTGTGATCGTGACTGAGCCGGATAAATACGGTCGTGCTCTATCTCGTATTGATCTCTCGTTTGAGGAAAAAAACGGTCAATACACATTGGTTAACAAAGATAGTTTTACTTATAAAATTAAAGGCACAGCGTCAGATCCAGAAATGGAAACCTTGTACCAGCCTTACCACCAACGCCTTCGTGCGATGGCAAACCGCGAAGTCGCGGAATTAAGAGGGGTGGATTTGGTCCCCCAGAATGAGATCCGAGGGATCCCGCAAGTTCACATTCAAGATACTGGCATTAGTGCACTGTTCCAAGAAGCCAGTTTTTTCTATGCACCAAAAGCCAACGTGATTGCTCTGCAAATTGATAATGACAATGCCGAGCTAAACGTCGGTCCGATTAAAGCAAAAGATATCGCCTATAACTATCAATATGCTGGCGGCGAAATTACTGTCTATCAAATGACCGGGGCAGATCTACGCAAATATATGGAATGGTCCGCTGACTATTTCAACTCAGTCAAACCGGGTGATGTCACCTATAGCTTTAACCCTGAACGTCGCGCATCGAAATACTCAACCAATGACTTTTTTGCGGGAGTCACCTATACCATTGATCTTACTCAACCGGCAGGAAAACGCATAACAGATTTAGCCTTTGCTGATGGACAGCCAATTACCGATACAACCGAGATAAACCTCGGGATGAATAGTTATCGAATGGGGCACCTGACCAAATCAGGTGGCGCGTTAGAAGGAAAAGATTTTCCGGTGCTGTTCGACTCAGAACAAGCTTATGGTGAAGAAGAAGGTACCATCAGAAATATGACTATTCGCTATCTAACAGAGGAAAAAGGTGGCGTTTATACCGGCAAACCTATGGCTCGCTGGCAGTTAAAAGGTCTAGATATTGACACTAACACACGCAATATCATTAAAGATTTGGTCAACAGCAAGCAAATTGATGTACCAAGTAGCGACGACGGGCGTTATACCAACGTTGCTGCGATCAACGTAAAAGGCTTACGTTTTAACACCAAAGAAGAAAAAGCCGAAGCACTGGCCGTTCGTGAAGCAAAACTCGCTACGGCAACAGGCACAGAGAAAGAAAACCTTGAACGAGAAATCGTCATCATCAACGCGCTGAACTAGGCTCGCTGGTATAGCTTATGCGGTCGGTAACACCCCGGCCGCATACCCCTGCCCATGATCAAGAATTATCACGATATAAGCCGTGCGCAGTGCAACTGGCGCATTACGCCAGGAACGCAGCCTTAAACAAATTGCAAGGCGCGACATTTTGTCGCACAATGACTTGTACAGACATATAAGCGAGGTAATGAATCATGCCAACCAGTGTACGGTTAGATGATGAGTTTGTGTCAGATGTAAAAGTGCATGCAGAAGCTGAAATGCGCTCTGTGCCCAAGCAAATTGAGTATTGGGCAAAAATTGGGAAAATCATGACTGAGAACCCTGATTTACCCTATAGCTTTATGCAAGAAGCCCTGATTGCATCTGAAGAAGTCAAACTTGGTAAGGTAAAACGTTATGAGCGACGGACCCCACGACAATCAGATTGATGTTTTCGTCTCTCGTGTTTTTGAAAAGCAGATGAACAAGCTGTCCGACGCGCAATGTGAAGTGGTCGAGGACCAGATAGATAGAATCATTGAAGAGCCCACACTCGGCAGCCAGAAAAAAGGCGATCTCTCTTATCTTTGGGTGCACAAGTTCAAGCTCGATAGGCAAGAGGTGTTGCTTGGCTACGCTTGGGTTGAAAACAAACTCGAGCTCTACCTGCTTAATATCAGCTCGCACGAGAATTTCTACGCGACGATGAAAAAGCGAAAAAAAGCGGATTTAAAGATCATTGGTGAACCGCCAAATCGACGTTAGTGACAGTGAATGAAAATCCGAAACCCAACGAGATCACTTTCCCTTTCTATGCCGCCTATACGTAACTCGGCATAAGCGCCAGCTCGATCGTACAAGCTTGGTGTGATTTGCGCCGCGCGCAGTGCAACTGGCGCCATCTGACATCGGAACCAACAATTAACCTCGATCGTGACAGGCGCCCGCTGGCAATGTGCACATATCCAACACCGTGCTGGGGCTTGTGTCATCGACGCTACCTGTGCGGCAGTAAACAAGAAAGATCGCAGTCTGCTGTCTGTATGATTGTTATGCGAATCAGATAACACTAATCGCCCAAGATTACTCGAGATTACTCGGTATGATGAGTGGATTTTGACCCACAGAAACTTATCATATATGATAACAAGAAGTAAAAGATGAACTGGAGCATCGTTTTTTACCAAGGCGTGGAGGAGAGCATTCTCAACATGCCTCCTAAGATTCAAGCGCGAATGCTCAAGCTGCTTGAACTAATAGAAAAACATGGCGCAAACTTGGGTCCTCCTCACACAAAATCAATAGGTAACGGCCTGTTTGAAGTTCGCGCCAAAGCAAAAGAAGGGATCGGACGAAGTCTATTCTGCTATTTAGACGGCCCCAACATCTATATCCTTCATGCATTTGTGAAGAAAAGTCAAAAGACACCAATGAAAGACTTAGCATTGGCAACAAGGCGTATGAAAGAGGTGAAAAGTGAATAGCTTACAAGCATTAAAAGCGAAAGCACTACAAAACCCAGACGTGAAACAAGCATACGATGAATTGGCGCCTGAGTTTGAATTGATCGATATGTTACTCAGCATGCGTAAGCAGGCCGGGCTAACTCAACAGCAGGTTGCAGAACGTATGGGGACGAAAGAAGGCAACATTTCTCGACTTGAAAAAGGGAAAGGTAATCCAACCCTTAAAACCCTGCTTAGCTATGCAAAAGCATGCAATTGCACGCTTAACTTTGGCTATAAACATGCGTCAAATTGACGTGTATGGTCATTGCTAGTCATACGCTTTTATTGACCTTGAACCATCCCCTACTCCCTCGATGCCACGACCCACTAACAATGAACTGACATCAAAAAAACAATTATTTTCAGTGTCTAAGCTGCCTATGCGTAGGTCGGCATAAGCGCTAACTCGATCGAACAAACTTGGTATCACTTACGCCGCGCGCAGTGCAACTGGCGCCATCCGACATCGGAGCCAACGATTAACATCGATCGTGACAGGCGCCCGTTGGCAATGTGCTCATATCCAACACCGTGCTGGGGCTTGTGTCACCTACGCCAATGGTATCATCGGGCCAAAAGTGGCTGTTCCGATAACCAATGTACGCCAATGGCACCACCGATGTTAAAGTTCGCGTAGGTCGGCATAAGCGCCAACTCGATCGTACAAGCTTGGTGTGATTTGCACCGCGCGCCATCCGACATTGAGGCCAACGATTAACCTCGATCGTGACAGACGGCCAGGTCGTTAATCTTTTCTAAGCTGCCTGTGCGGCAGTGAACGGTTGTCGACGTTATCTGCGCATCCCCTCGGCTTTCTAAGCTGCCTGTGCGGCAGTGAACCGTAGTTCGTCTTTGTCCATTGCTGGCTCCTTTTTCTAAGCTGCCTGTGCGGCAGTGAACTAACCCGCGCCCACGTGTGAGAAGTCTCTATCTTTCTAAGCTGCCTGTGCGGCAGTGAACCAGTCAGGCGCAAGCGGTCGATTTGTTCACTTTTTCTAAGCTGCCTGTGCGGCAGTGAACGATGACCGAGACCGTAAGTCACACACGGAGCATTTCTAAGCTGCCTGTGCGGCAGTGAACTTTCTCCGTCACCTTGTGGCTTTGGGTTATCATTTCTAAGCTGCCTGTGCGGCAGTGAACGCGATCGTCGAATCAGGCTATGCCGTGGATTTTTTCTAAGCTGCCTGTGCGGCAGTGAACTCCTGATTATGATGAATGCAAAAAACGTGCTATTTCTAAGCTGCCTGTGCGGCAGTGAACACTTCGCGATCACCAAATGGCCGTCCCTCGTTGTTTCTAAGCTGCCTGTGCGGCAGTGAACATTTACACTGGTCACGGTCACAAACCGCGCCATTTCTAAGCTGCCTGTGCGGCAGTGAACGGTGTTCTGCGCAAAGAGCGAGACTCTAAGCTTTTCTAAGCTGCCTGTGCGGCAGTGAACGTACTAGCTGCGGTTAACGCGCTTGATGGAGTTTTCTAAGCTGCCTGTGCGGCAGTGAACAGACTGCCGCCGTAGTAGTCGCCTATCTCGTATTTCTAAGCTGCCTGTGCGGCAGTGAACGCTTGCCTAGCTTGATAATCGCGGTGGTTACATTTCTAAGCTGCCTGTGCGGCAGTGAACCGCACCGGTTGCCATTTGTTGCAACCCGTCACTTTCTAAGCTGCCTGTGCGGCAGTGAACTAGAAAGCCTCGTGGTGATTTTACGTCTAAAGTTTCTAAGCTGCCTGTGCGGCAGTGAACCGTCTAACCCCGCGTGGCAATATTTTGGGTCATTTCTAAGCTGCCTGTGCGGCAGTGAACTATAGAATAACGAAATAATAGCCTGTGACAACAGGCCGTTAGGATAAAAATCGTTTTTTACCCTTATTAAAAACGCCCAGTCGTAACTGACTGTATTCGCTATTTATTTCTAAATATCCCAAAAACAAGGATAAAAGCATTGCTCAGTCTGAGGACTCACGCTGATCGGTCTTTCATGCTCGACGCGTACTGTTTGCCACTAGAGCAAGGAGACCGATATGGCATTGAACGAGCAACCGGGAGACATTGACCGGATCATTGAAATGGCGTGGGAAGATAGAACCCCCTTTGAGGCGATTGAGACGCTGTATGGCTTGCGTCAGGATGACGTCATCGCTTTGATGCGGCGCGAGTTAAAACCACGCAGCTTTAAGGTATGGCGTGAGCGGACGCGCGGGCGTAAAACCAAGCATCAGGCCCTACGGTCAGAGCACGTCTTACGTAGCCATTGCAAAACGCAATACAAAATAAAATCCGCTAAAAAGTGATAGGTTTAGCGATAGATCGTGTTTTGTGAATAACGTGGATGCGTTAATTGGGCGTCTCCGAAACGTTACGGGAAGGTGACAGCCAATTTGTCACTTTCTTATACCACGAGGCTTGCGTGCCAAAACTCATGAGTCACTAAGTTAACCTGTTAAATATCAGGTAGTTAAAAAGTTAAACACCGACTAATCCAACCAGTTATCCACAGTTTCTGTTGATAGTAAATGCACAACATAAAACTTATTTAAAACATATAAATCATGCGTTTATCGAGGTAAAAAGGTTTTTTATAGAAATTTCTTGACGAAGCTGAGGATAAGGAAGCAATCCATCCTTTAGTTTAACCATCGACGCGCAACTTCCATCAACAACTTATCTTTATAGGGATGAGCAAGTAACGTTATCCCATAGGGCACGTTATCGTGAGTGAATAAAGGCATTGTTAATTGTGGTAATCCACACACATCGGCTAACGCCATAAGGCGGCGCTGGGCGAGATTAAAGGTATCACTGGCGGGTTGGTCTGCATCACGGGGCAAAATCGCGCCTGGTGTTGAAGGCATAATCAATACCTTATCACTCGGCCACATGGCGGTAATGGTATCGCGAAGCTGCTTGCGCGTTTTCTTGGCCTGATAATGGGCTTTGTAATCCACTTCCCGCAGCCGTTCAAGGTAGCTTTGGGTTGAGGTAGGTAAGTCAAGTTCGGCGCTGTCTAGCCAAGCTTGATACATCAGTAAAAATTCTTGACTGGCAATCGCGACTTGGGTTTTCTCTACCCGAGTAAGCACTAATTTATTCATCGCTAAGGTGGTTTCTTGGGGAAGGTGAAGCTTGTCGAGGTGTTGGTAGACCTGCTTCATTGCTTCATCCGAGTAAAACAAGGCAAAAATTGGCTCAGCAATGACCACACCTTGAATATTGGTGACCGCGGTTGAGGGCTTTGCCACCAGCTCTTGAAACTGGCTTAAATGTCCGAGACTCGCACTGCACACGCCAATGTTATCAAAGGTATCAGCCATGGCGATTATCCCGGTAGTATCGACCAAACCAGGCGTGGGCCGATAGCCATAGAGGCCGCAATGCGCGGCGGGGATCCGCACGCCCCCGAACGCATCATTGCCTAAACCCAGATCCGCCAGTTTTTTCGCCACTGCGACTGCGATACCGGCATTGGCACCACCCACACGGTATTGACGATAGTGGGGGTTGCGAAGTTCGGCATAAAAAGGATTGAATCCGGTGATACTAAAGCCGAGCGGATCGATTTGCACCTGGCCGATCACACTGGCACCCTGCGCCATCATCGTTTTCACCACGCCCGCATCTTGGCTTGCGGCTGTGCGCGTTTCCGACCAAGCCGGAATGCCTATCCCGGACACACACGCTTCGAGCGATACCGAATGCGACACCGCTATCTTGTGGCGCCGAAATACGCCGCTTGCACTGTCTTGCCGCGGTGGCTCAAATTGGTGCGCGAACATCGCTTGATCGAGCATAGTGACTGGCCTCAAATAAGTGTTATTGCTTACTGATCAGTGTAATACATTCAGGCGATACTGAGTTGAAATTCCTTCTATCTGACGGTTGCCATCTTTAACCGAGAACACTCGCGGTAACGCTGCCTACTCACGGTTCACCGCAGTAAGATCCGATGTTTGTCGGCACGATTGTTCAAACGCCCTTAACTTCGGGGTCAGATCAGCACTCACAAAGGTGTCATCGAATATTTGTACCTTACGTGCTAATTGCCAACTATCGGTAGATGCCCCTTGGCCATAAGGAATCGCATACACATGAAAATGCTGCCGCTGTGCGACGTAATCGAGATTAGGTGGCACGCGCAACGGTTGATAACTGCGGTTCAAATAGATGTAAAAATCGCCCACGCAATTTGCCACGATGTATGAGCCTTGTTGACTACGCAGCGCGAGATACGGCTGGGCGATATCAGTATATTGATTGATATGCCATTTTTCTGCCGTCGGGTTGAGTTCAATCATCGGCGCGGCCGGTAAACTCGGTGGCGGTGCTGCGGGCGACTGAGTGGCGGCAACAGTATCAACCGGCTCAGAGGCTGGTGGCTTGGGATTAATGATACGTACACGTTGCGCGGTATCAGGCTGGCTGTCACCGATAAGTGGAGCAAGCCACCGTTGCCATTGCCCAAAAGGCACCATTACCAGCGCAATGGCGCACCACGAGGCCAATACCCAACGCCAAGCCAGCCCAGGTTTAGCCGGTTTTAAAGTGACTGGAGTGGCTTTATGCGTTAGCTCCGTTTCTAGCTGTTCCACGCGCGCTAACGCATCTTTAAGCTCACGGTTGCGTTGTGTGGCCTCTTTTTTTTCTTTGTCGTGCTCACGTGTCAGGCGCGCATGTTGTCCGTCTAATGATTGGTGCTGACGCTCAAGTTTTTGGTACTGCTCTCGCCACTGGCGGTTATCAAACTCAAGTTTGGCAATTTTAGCCGTGAGGTGTGCCGGTATTTGTTGGCCGGCCTGACGAGATTTGAGGGTGCGATTTTCTTGCTGCAACACCGCTAACTCTTTTTGCAGGCGTGCAATCTGGCTACGTAACGCCGCCTGACTTCCCTCGTTTTGCGTTTGCCCTAAAGCGCTATCGTCACCCTTCCCTGATTTAACGGCCTGGTATGCTTCACTGACCAGCTGCATCAACCCAGTGCTGCCACCTTTATCCGGATGCACACGGCTAGAAAGTCGCTTATAGCGTTGTTTAACCTGCGCGGCCGTTTCGCCGGCATTCACGCCTAAAAGTTCGTTCCAAGTGGTCATGCTAGGGCTCGTTGAGTCAGTGGTTACCGATTAATGGTAATAATAATATCGGCCAATGTCTTATAACATTGAGCCACCTCGTTTAAAAACGGGCGTTAATAAGTGCAAGAAACACTCAGGCAACTGACACATATCACGCGGCATCTATAGCCAGTAGAACCTTCTATAAAGCGATAATTTTTACCTTTTCAGAAGAACAATGCCCTGTTCACTTAATTTTGCATTGCATTCATATTTCTGTGATCTATCATACTTTCCGTCATAACGACGTTCCGATGAAGACAGCAGGAGAGAGATGGCAAATGCCATCCGCCGAAGAAGTAAATCTTTCAGGCACTTAATTGTATGGACTGCTGTTGGAGGAAACTCTGGAGAGACCCGTTAATTCGGGCGCCGAAGGAGCAAGCTTGTTTTCAAGTGAAACTCTCAGGCAAAAGGACAGAGGAGATACCCACCCCAATATGTAGCACTTTTGTTAATATTAGTGTGGTCTATCTTCTCCTTTGATGTTTAAAGGGGGATTAATGCCATTTTTTTCACAACTACCCGATATACCCGCGCTTCTCGCCACCGTTGACGGCTGGATTTGGGGCCCACCGCTTTTATTGTTATTAACCGGTACCGGGCTCTTTTTTACCGTTCGCTTGGGCTTGCTCCAATTCCGCCGTTTGCCCTTTGCGCTCAAGCAAATATTTAAACCTTCTGATGCCACCAGCCAAGGCGATGTCTCTGGTTTTGCCGCGCTATGTACCGCATTATCTGCCACCATTGGTACCGGTAATATTATCGGGGTTGCCACAGCCATTTCGTTAGGGGGCCCAGGCGCACTATTTTGGATGTGGTTAGCCGCTTTTTTAGGGATGGCGACCAAATACGCTGAGTGTTTACTGGCGGTGAAATACCGCGAAACCGATCATAAAGGTAATATGCTTGGCGGGCCGATGATGTACCTATCCAAAGGCGCCGGCAAGCCGATATTAGCCAAATTATTTGCCTTATTCGGCATCGGCGTGGCTTGTTTTGGCATTGGCACTTTCCCACAGGTGAACGCCATTAATAGCGCCGCGACCCATTTGTTTAATATTCCCACCGTTGCCGTCGCTGCTATCCTTACGGTGCTAGTGGCGTTAGTGACTATCGGGGGCGTTAAATCTATCTCGGCCGTCGCCGCCAAAATCGTTCCTGTGATGGCCGTATTATACGTCGCTGCCTGCTTGTGGGTACTCGGCGCCAATATATCCCAATTACCCCATGCGGTTGGCCTGGTGTTTGAGTCCGCGTTTAACGGCATGGCAGCCACCGGCGGCTTTGCTGGGGCAGGTATGATGCTCGCCATTCAATCAGGGATTGCCCGTGGTGTGTTCTCTAACGAGTCTGGCCTAGGGAGTGCCCCCATTGCCGCGGCGGCCGCTAAAACCGACTCTTGCGTTGAGCAAGGGTTGGTATCAATGACAGGCACCTTTATCGATACCTTGGTGATTTGTACCATGACAGGGTTAACGTTAATTTTAACGCAATCATGGTCAGGCGAATTAGCGGGAGCAGCAATGACATCGCATGCCTTTGCCGTGGGCATGGAGAGCAGCATTGGCCCTATGTTAGTAAATATCGGCCTACTCTTTTTCGCCTTCACGACGATTTTAGGCTGGCACTACTATGGCGAGCGCTGCGTCGCGTACTTGTTTGGCAAAAAAGCGATTTATATCTATAAACTATTCTTTATCGGCTTGATTGCATCCGGTGCCTTTATTCAACTGAATACGATCTGGATTCTTGCCGATATTGTTAATGGCTTAATGGCGGTCCCCAACCTCATCGGTTTGTTACTGCTGCGTAAAGTCGTGATTGAAGAGACCCAAGCGTATTTTTCGTCACAAGACAGTGACCAGGCCAGCGAGATAGCGCAACCCTGTTCACAATCATCATGATCGCGTGCCAGTTACTTTGTACAAAAAAAGCCGGTTCATAGACTGAACCGGCTTGTTGTGCATATGTGGGGCGAGGGGGATTAAGCGTATTGACGCTCAGCTTCCTCAATCCCTAACTTACCAAGAATTGCTTGAGGATTGATAAAGTGATTCACCCGCACCTCGTGCTCTACCTTGTCACCCACCGCGACGAATTCATAGTTCAGTGATTGCGTGGCTTGCTTATCCCATACACCATCACCGAAATAGATTCGACGATCAAAATACACACCGTAATCTTGTTTGGCTCGAAATGCCGCCAACGCCATGACTTCACTCCGACTCATGGCATCGGAGCAAGATGAAAATACAATGCCGTCGATATTAAAACCTGCCGCTTTTAACTTCATCCGTGCGGTTTCTTCCCACCCGCCGGTGGCAATGGCTAATTCAACCGAGGGCACATGGCGCATGTGTTCTACAAATTCCACCGCGCCGGGAATTGGCGCTAAGCCTTTCTCTGCAATCCTAACCGCCAATTTTTGCCTAAACACCCGTTTGATCTCTCTAAACAGCCTGATCTTGTCATGGTTGAGTCCATGGGTGTCGATTAACTCTTCGATGATCCCCGCATCGGTCACATTGGTGTAGCTTCCCCAATTATCTGGAACCGCTAAACCTGTGACTTCATCAATCGCCTGGCTGAAACACTCGTGGTCCATTTGGCAGCTGTCTACCAACGTACCGTCCACGTCTAACATAAATAAGTTTTTCACGCACATTTCCTCAAATCCCGTTGTGTCCCACAAGTGGCCGACTTGTGATTTGATCGGGCGCTTTGCCGTTCTTGATCTTCGTTTTTTGTCAACACAACGAGCATTATAACATTATTTTTACATTCTGAACGACTATCGGGCGACATCATACGCCCCTATTCACTCAGCGCAACGCTACCGTGAGAAATAACCGGGCCCAACAAAAATTTTGAACAAGTTTAACGAATTTATACGCTGGTTTTACCGTGTCGTTTCTCTACACTCTAACGTGTGCTGAATCACGCCAACCCATTTTAAGGAGAAATATATGAAAGCGCTGGTCTTAAAATCAAGCATTCTCGGCCCCTACTCTAGCTCAAACGCAGTCATTGACAGTGTAGTGGATTCCCTGTCTCCAGAGACGCTGATTGAGCGCGATCTGGCGGCGACTCCTTTGCCTACGCTAACAGGAAATAACGTCGGTGGTTTGCGTGGCGCAGACGAGCTCACTGAGCCGCAACAACAGGTGCAACAAGCATCGGACCAACTGATTGAAGAAATACAACAAAGCGATACTCTAGTGATCGCGGCACCTATGTATAACTTTACCATCCCCGTGCAGCTAAAAGCATGGATTGATCTGGTTGCCCGTGCAGGGGTAACGTTCCGCTATACCGAAAACGGGCCTGAAGGCCTGCTAACCGGTAAGCGCGCCATTGTGGTCACCACACGAGGGGGGATGCATAAAGGAGGAGACACGGATCATGTCACCGGATATATGCAAACGGTGCTTGGCTTTATTGGGATCACAGATGTTGAGTTTGTCTATGCAGAAGGCCTCGCTATGGGCGAAGAAAGCGCGACAAAAGCCATCGACGAGGCGAAGCAAACACTGAAGCGCCTTGCCTCTTAATGCATCTTTGTTTGTAAATGATTGATCAGAGCCTGCCTCGTTGCAGGCTTTGATGCATTTGATCTTACCACCGACAGGATTGGTGATACGTCTTGCCAGTGTTACCATGAGCACTTATCGCAGGGTATTGACTCTGCTTTCTTTTGTTTGATCAAATTGGATTCGATTGTGACAGACGCGGACCAGCCAACCTTTTTTATTTACGACTTTGAGACGTTCGGTACCCATCCGGGTAAAGACAGGCCTTGCCAATTTGCTGGCGTTCGCACCGACAGTGATTTTAATATTATTGGCGAGCCTCTGGTGCTATTTTGTCAGCCCCCCAATGATTACTTGCCGGCCCCAGAAGCTTGTTTGGTCACAGGCATTACCCCGCAACTCGCACTGAAAAAAGGGCTGCCCGAACCCGAGTTTATTGCCCAAATCCATGCGGCCCTGTCTCAACCGAACACCTGTGTAATTGGCTATAACAATGTTCGGTTTGATGACGAAGTGACACGTTATACCTTATATCGTAACTTTTTTGACCCATATGGGTGGAGCTGGCAAAACGGAAACTCGCGCTGGGATTTACTCGATGTGATGCGCGCCTGTTACGCGTTGCGGCCGGAAGGGATTGAATGGCCACATGACGAAAACGGTAAGCCCAGTTTTAAGTTAGAAAACTTGTCCGTCGCCAATGGCATTGAACACAGTGATGCGCATGACGCCATGGCGGATGTGCACGCGACCATTGAGTTAGCGAAAAAAGTGAAAGCCGCGCAACCCCGGTTGTTTGATTACCTTCTCACTCACCGCCATAAGAATAAAATTAAGCACCTGATTGACGTGGTCAACATGACACCACTGGTACATGTCTCAGGTATGTTTGGCACCGAGCGAGGCAACACCAGTTGGGTTGTGCCAGTGGCATGGCATCCTGACAACCCCAATGCCGTGATCACTGTTGATCTTGCCCGCGATCCCTCACCTTTATTCGCCCTCGATGCCGATGCCCTCCGTGAGCGTTTATATACTCCTCGGCAAGCATTGAGTGACGACCAATTGCCGGCACCATTAAAGCTTATCCATATCAATAAATGCCCGGTCTTAGCCGATGCCAAAGTACTTCGTCCTGACGATGCCGCACGTCTTGGCGTGGATAGAGAAGCATGTCTTCAACATCTTAAAGCACTAAAGGCGGCGCCCGAAATCCGAGAGAAGCTGGTGGCTGTCTTCGCGCAATCCAAGCCCTTTGACAATCAAGATGTTGATAACGCACTGTATGCTGGCTTTTTTTCAAAAAGTGATCGCAGCGCGATGGACATTATCCGCGCGCAAGATCCAGAAAACCTTGCCGGGATTGACTTGAGTGTCGACGATTGGCGCATCAAACCTCTGTTGTTTCGTTATCGTGCCCGCAACTATCCGTGGACACTTACTGACGATGAACAAAAACAATGGTTTATGCACCGCCGCGATTATTTTGAAACACACCTTCCCACGTACATGGACAACCTACAACAACTGGCGGATCATCATCAGGCGGATGAGCACAAGGTCCGTATCTTGAAAGCGGTCTACCATTACGTCGAATCATTAGTCGGTTAGCCTCGATAGACGATGTCGTGTTTTTCGATAGGTTCAACAACCGTTATGACGCCATAGCGGTTGTGCTTTTTTTAATCTATTGTTATTCCTTATAAAATCAGAAAATTCAACATTATGCCTGCATAACTAGACCCAAAAAAGACATGCTAACGAGTTGCAGTTCTGTGATTTAAGTCCACACTTTTATAAAAGCTGTCGTTTGGAGTGGGCTTGATGATGACAACAAAAGTAAATACACGCTGTTACCGTTTTCCTGAAGTAGATTTTGAGCCAGAGAGTCGCACACTGTATTGGACGGATCAGGCAATCACGGTTTTGTCGTATGAAGAATCACGAATGCTCGAAATGCTTTGTTATTACGCAGGCGAGGTGTTGTCAAGTCGCACCTTGTTTAAACAAGTCGCATTACCCGACAGTTCTTTTGCACAACACCAAAGTGTGGTCACTTCGCTCATGGCTAAGTCTTACCGCAACGGTAAAAAGTGCTTCCCCTTTGACGTGGTTGGCGAGTTTGGTTTTCGTGTTGCTTTACCCCAACAAACCTTTGCGCAACGGCCAACCACACCGGCGGAAAATCAACCTGATCTCACCCCACCTCCGGCAACGCAATCATCGGCATTAGGGGATCCCTCTTTTAGCATTACAAAACCGCTTATTGTGTTGATTGCGACCGCGAGCCTCATTATTGGCATTACTGCGTTATTAACGCAGTAGCTGTTCGTCGACGCGAAATCCGAGTACTTTCGAGCTCACACTCACACTATTCGCGTTGTGAGCTCAGATCGTTGATGTTTTATCTGACTTTGTCTTATCTCTAATGATCGTGGATCCGGTGACCTTCGCGCTGGCAACATTGGCTTTTGCAGCGTTAGCGTTGGCAAAATTAGAAGGCGAAAAAACATTGATGTCACTCTAACTTTCAGCAACGAAATCAGTTTTGCATATTATGCGTGACTTTTATCACATAATTATCAGGAGTGCTTCCCTACACTGAGCCTCCGTTAATGACTAAGAAGTGATGCTATGCGAACTGCACTAACCGATGCACTGACACAATTGCCCGACGCATTACAACGCGTTGTCTCTGATTGGATAACTGACACACACTTTGGTGCGACATTTTCACCAGAGCAAGTGGCGCAAATGGAAGCCGAAAGTGGCCTATCTGGCGCCGCATTGCGTCTTACTCTATTGCCAATAGCGGCGGCTTATGCGGTGACTCCGATATCAACGTTTAACGTTGGCGCCATCGTTCGTGGCGAAGATGGCACCCTATACTTGGGAGCCAATATTGAGTTCACAGGGGTGCAACTAGGCCAAACCATTCACGCCGAGCAATGCGCGATTGCCCATGCGTGGACCAAAGGGGCAACTCGCTTAACCGATATCACGATCAACTACAGCCCATGTGGTCATTGCCGTCAGTTTATGAATGAGCTAAACGGTGCAGAGTCACTCACCATTCAGCTACCAAAAACGGATCCCAAACCGTTACATGCGTATTTACCTGATTCTTTTGGTCCTGCCGATTTAGGGGTTGAATCACGTTTATTAACTGACGCGCCACACCCGTTACCCACAGACGATATTGATATTCCACTACTCAAAGCTGCCGCCGATGCAGCGAACCGAAGTCATGCACCGTATTCGGGTAACTACAGCGGCGTGGCCGTTGAAACATCTGATGGGGCGGTTTTCTCTGGGATGTATGCCGAAAATGCAGCGTTTAACCCGAGTTTACCCCCGCTTCAAGTGGCGCTCATTGCGACCAATATGGCCGGCTATCACTGGGACGACATTCGGTCGGTGGCGCTGGCCGAGATGACAAACAGTACGGTGAGCCATCTGACCGATACCCAAGCCACATTGGACGCGATGGATCCTGATATTCCTTTCGTCTATTCGACCCTTTCAACTTAACCACATGATACGCTTGGCCTCAGCGGGGATTTCTGATCGCTCTGAGGCCTAATTTGCGCTACTATCCGTACGTCTTTTTTCGGATTGTCACGGTAATGAAACAAGTTCATCATCCCCTCCAAGGCGCGGCCTGGATGCTCACTGCAGGCTTATGCTTCGCATTAGTCAACAGCCTTTCTCAATATGTTAGCTTCAAGTTGGGCTTGCCTTCGACGACCGTTGCTTTTATTCAATATGCCATTGCCTTAGTGGCCATGATCCCCTGGTTAAAGCAACTGGGGATTCGCCAATCTTTAAAAACCCAGCACCTTGGGCAACATTGTTTGCGGGTGTTTATTTCTGTTATTGGGATCCAACTTTGGCTATGGGCGCTCGCTTATCCGGTTCCCATTTGGCAAGGCATAGCCCTACTAATGACATCACCGCTGTTTGCAACCATAGGATCGGGGCTATTTCTTCGTGAACGGGTTGGTATTGCACGTAGCTTGGCCACACTTGCGGGGTTTTGTGGCGCGATGATTATCCTAGAACCTTGGTCAAATGGTTTTACATGGGCAACGTTACTGCCGATAGGCGCCGCTTTCTTTTGGGCGACCTATTCATTAATGGTGAAACGGTTATCAGCCTACGATCCACCGACCACGATGGTCGTTTACCTCCTTTTGTTGATCACCCCATTTAATCTACTCTTGGCCGTGCCTGACTGGACACTGCCGTCATCTGCAATGGCATGGTGGATGCTGTTCGGTGCTGGAATGCTCACCGCACTCGCACAGTGGGCAATAGCCAAAGCCTATGCCGCGTCAGATGCCTCGTTTGTTCAGCCGTTTGATCACGCTAAACTGCCGCTGAACGTCCTCTTTGGTTGGCTGGTATTCAGCTGGGTTCCACCTGGTCGGCTATGGCTCGGCGCAGGAATTATTATCGCAGCCGTTTTCTTTATTACCCACTGGGAATCACGACAGTCTAATCAACCTCGAGTCAAAACCGTCTAGCGCAAAACGGCGCTATCCGAGCATGGCTCTATCAAACCCGAGCACTAAGCGTTGGCTTTTATCAACCAGACTTGCTCACCTCGGTCACCCTCTGGCTCGGTTTGCGTCTCTAACAACCTAATATCGAGCCCTGAAAACGCCTCTTCCACTATTGACGTATCGATGGAAAACGGCGGATTATCATCGGCCTGCGGATAAAACAAGGTGATCAGTAATAGGCGGCCTCCCGGCGCTAAAAGATCACGCACACGATGCACATACTGATCCCGCATCGACGGTGGCATCGCCACCAAAGCGGCACGATCGTAGATCAGCGAAGTCGGGCTCAAACGTGCAGTAAAAAAGTCACCACTGATCAACTCCAACTCATCGAAACAATAATGTGTATGACCCGACGGCGCACGGTGAACTTGCGGGGTATACAGGTTTTCTGAAAAAAAGGCCCGTACCGCGATATCACTCAGTTCTACACCAATCACATGTTCGTGTTTTTCCGCAAGCCAGTTTAAATCGATGGATTTGCCACACAAAGGCACCAGTACTGTCTCATCGGGCATTGGACAAAGTGTTGACCAGTAACGCATAAGCATTGGGTGCACACTGTCCCGATGAAACCCTATTTGATTTTCAGCCCAACGCTGATGCCAAAATTCTTGTTCCATGGTTTCTCCGAGAAGATGAAAAGCGGCCAGTTTAGCAAGTTATTAAATCAATCTCATTAGCAATTGCTTAAAAACGGGTGGAAATTGTTCACGATCTTGATCACAAATTAGTCAACGAGTAACTTGCGAGGCAGTCCACAAACAAGTACTGTTTATACATACAGTAATGATCATATATACAGGTGCTTTATGTACGCGATGTCTAATGAGTCAAATCAAGCAACGACGCAAACGTCAGTACAGATGCGTGACGGAAGCTATTATTCTTCTGCGTTGAACGCACAGACACCCATCAATGCCCATTGGCTGTCGATGTTACAGGCGTTAGCATTCAAAGCACGACAGCAAAAGTGGATCACGATCATTAATCCACCCCGCTCATTGAACGCCGAGCAGCTTAGTCATTGGGGAATTAATACCAATCAGGTCAGGATGATTTATCGTCGGCATGGGTTTGACGATGAAGCACTGATTGACGCCGCAATGGCCGCAGATACGTCATGTGCGATCATTGCGTTTACACCCACATTGACACGTTTAACCTGTTACGAACACAATCAGCAGTGGATTGCACGCGTCGATCCAACATTGGCACAACGTCATTAGTACGCGCCTCAGTGCAGGCAAGTATCCGCGTCAGAGATGAAAGTAAATCTAACCCACTCGCGGTTTTCATTACTGTATTCAAGCTGTGCGCCTGTTTGGTGGCTTATCGACTCCATTTGCCGATACTCTAAAGCATAAGGCATCAATACAGTGAGTTCTTTAATTCCTTGCGCACGAGCCAAACCGGCCAGTTGAACCAAATTAGATGTATCGGTATGACGCACTGACATCACACGCGCAGCGTCTTGCTGTAGGCGCTCTTGAGCGGTTAGTGGTGATTGATCGCCACCCGCTTGATACTCAAGCACAGTATTAAACATGGGCAACAAGCTTCGAAAAATATCGAAAAAAGTCCAATTGGGCTGCTGACTTTCACACAAAAAATGCGTGTAATCGAAAACAACCTCTGTGGGTGTTTTCAGCTGGGTTGACAGCGCATCCATGGCTTACCTCCAGACTAAAACCTAAGCGGATACACCCACTATAAGCAGTTTTAAACAGATGTCTGGAAGATTATACAGTATTTTGCACTCGATCATGCTTTATACACGTAACACGATTATTTCGAAAAGCTTTTTTAACACAAAGAAAACAAATAGTTGAAAAGAAACCGATTTTCTTAGCATGTGCAAAATGAAGTAACTGAGAGGCGGTGTTATCGAACACCCGCTTAAGTACAAAGACAAATCATACGACTTAAGCGGATGAGCAAACACTGATCAAGATGCTTTGTAAATCACCTTGTTGGCGGCCATTTGAACACGCTCGACTGCGCCCTCTTCGGTCAATTTTTTCAACGCACCTGTCGCCCAAGAAGCGGCTTTACTGTCTTCTTGTCCTGCAGCCAGACCAATGCCTTTCGGGTTGATCCCTTCAGGATTGGCTTTAACGATGTCTAATACTTGCTGCTGCTTAGGGGTGAATGACGAAACGGTATCCACAACGGGCGCTTTTGCTGCAGAGTCTACCGCCGGTTTAGCCGCTACCGCGGGTTTCGCTTTTACGGGACGTTGACGCGCTGGCGACGATGCCTTAACACGCTTGTTGAGTTTACCTTGTACTTTACGTTTGTGAGAAATTTTCATTCAATCATCCTACTCAGACGCACTACGTTCAGGCTCGCTGAAAGCAGCGGGTGAAAAACAAAGCGCGTGTTATACCAAATTTCAGCTCACTTTTGTAGGTAAGCGTCCCTTAGTCGGTGCAAAGTTCGTGACATTCAGCGACAAATGTTTACCTATTCGGTGTTTTTTAGGCAAACTAATCAGACACTTTCATCGTACACTTACAAGGTAAATCCTGGCTAAACGCTTGTACTCGCCGCTTTATCTATGGCGTGGAATGGAAGATTATGGATGCACTCAAGACAATAAAAATCTACCCGCCCCAATTTGAAGCGGCGCGATGGAGCATGCTAATCGCAATGGTTGTCGCATTTGCATTGGTATGCTTTTTTTTAATCCAACCCTCCTTGTCACTTGGGCAAGGCATTATCGGCCTGATCGCTATCGGCGCAATTTTATATGCCATACATAAACTTCTGCAGCGCGTACAACTGTCGTTTTCGCTCTCATTTATGCATATACAGCATCACAGCTTTCGTGGCGGTTGGGCACTCAAATGGCGCCATATTGACACGATAGGGATCCCTCAAATCTATCCGCAAGGCCTTGGCGAGCCACTGCCTTGGATGGGGATTAAAATCAAACACTATGATGCATTATTAGATGGTATTAGCTTGAGAATGGTGACTCATATCATCATGACTCAACGGGCATTACTGATTACAGCTTACCGTCGTGCGGGAAGCAAACCCAGTAAGCCATTGGAAGATATGATGTTTGATGACACCCCATATCGTGGTGCCAATGGTGTGCTTTATAAAGGTCTGATGGCGATGTTGGCCAATCGTATGCGATATATGCGCGAATTGTTAGGTTATGACATTTTTATCAGCGAAGACTTACTCGATCGCCCCCTAGAAGACTTTATCGGGGTGACAAGACGCTATCTGGCTGCTGCCAGTACGCAATAATGGTCTTGGGACAAATAGGCTCTTCTAAACAAAACAAACAAGCTCTAAACAAACAAGCTCTAAACAAACAAGCTCTAAACAAACAGGCTCTAAACAAACAAGCTGGCCCGTACTATGAGTACAAGCCAGTTTAGTGAAAAGGGTTAGAAAGCACCGGTAAGAAAAGGATTGGTTTTACGCTCATGGCCCAGCGTTGAGGTGGGTCCGTGGCCGGGAATAAAAGTCACATCATCTCCCACCGGAAGCAGCGTGTTCTTGATGGCGTCAATCAAGGTCGCGTGATCGCCTTTTGGAAAGTCGGTACGGCCAATACCACCGTTAAATAACACATCGCCTACCCATGCGGTACGGCTTTCTTCATCCACAAAGACAATATGTCCTGGCGTATGCCCGGGGGTAAATAAGACCGACAAAGTATGCTTGCCGACGGTGACCGTATCACCTTGCACTAACCACTGATCCGGCTCGAACGGCTCGGCGTGGGCAAAACCAAACATTTGTGCCTGCGCCGGTAAGGCTTGTAACCAAAATGCATCTTCTTTGTGCGGACCAATCACCGGAATATCAAGCGCGTTAGCCAATTCTACTGTGCCACCCACGTGATCTAAATGGCCGTGAGTAAGAAGGATTTTCGTCACGGTGACATTGAGTGAATGAATCACTTGGCGAATTTTAGCCACGTCACCACCTGGGTCGACGATCGCTGCGTCTTGAGTTTGATCGCACCAAATAATCGAGCAGTTTTGTTGAAATGCCGTGACCGGCACAATCTCATAATGCAACGCCATACAGTTAGCCTTCCTTTTGTATAAGTGCGGTAGCCGCCGATAACGACGTAAATACGGGCCTCACTATGCCATGCTGTCATCAGTTTGCAACTGTGCTGCCAAGGAGATGTCACCTTCACGCTCTAGGCTGAGATAAGGATACCTGGATACCTTTCAGGTGCGCTTTATTGTATGCAGGGCTGCTTATGTTAGATATTGATAAAGTATTATCGTCGCATTATCCCCGGTTAGAACAGCGCGGTTGGCTCATGCGCCCCGTCAGTAAAACGTTAAAGCGTTTACTTCATGAGCAGGAGTTTCAAGCGTTTGCTGAACGCTACCCGCATCTACAAGGATTCGAGTTTGTTGAACAGGTGCTGGATTATTTTAACTTTAGCTATCGGGTCAGCGATAGAGAAAAAGAGCGGATCCCGGAATCTGGACGGGTGGTGATTATCGCCAATCATCCAATCGGATCACTGGATGGCTTGGCGCTGCTTAAACTCGTACGCTCAGTGCGTCCAGACGTTAAAGTTATTGCCAATGAATTACTCATGCAAGTCGGCCCACTTCACAGTTGTCTGTTGCCAGTCAACAATATGGGAGGCCGAACGCCTAAACAAAATCTACAACAAATCACACAGTGGCTAGAGCGTGATGGCGCTTTGATTATCTTTCCAGCCGGTGAGGTTTCGCGCGTCGCACCAACAGGAATTCGAGACGGTGTTTGGCACTCTGGCTTCTTACGTATGGCGAGTAAATCAAACGCCCCTATTTTGCCGATTCATGTCGACGGGCGAAATTCTGCCCGTTTTTATGGTGCGTCAATGGTCTATAAACCTTTGTCGACTTTGTTACTGGTTGAAGAGATGTTTCGACAAGAGAACAACACCATCGCCTTCACTGTGGGCGAAATGATCCCACACCACAGTTACAGTGCCAGCGCGAACCTTCCGGTAAAAACACGGGTTAAACTCTTTCGTAAACACCTCTACCGGATCGCCAAGCGTAAGCAAGGCTTATTTCCCACCGAAACTGCGATTGCCTCACCGGAGCCACGACTGGCGCTCAAGCATGCAATTGCACTCGGCGAGCAACTCGGACAGACACCCGATGGTAAACTCATTTATTTACTTGATTATCAAGCCGATTCGCCGGTGATGCGCGAAATAGGTCGTTTACGTGAGGTCGCGTTCCGCGCTGTTGGGGAAGGCACCGGACAGCGGCGTGATCTTGATAAATACGACCAATACTATTGGCATTTGGTCTTGTGGGATCCGATTGAGCTCGATATCGTCGGCGCATACCGCTTATGTGATACCCAAGCCACTCTCGCTCATCAAGGGCTTGGAGGGATCTATAGCGCAAGCTTGTTCGATTATGAACAAGGGATGCAGCCTTTTCTTGACCAAGGCTTAGAGCTAGGCCGTAGTTTTGTTCAGCCCAAATATTGGGGAAAACGAAGCCTGGATTATTTATGGTTAGGCATTGGCGCCCTACTCGCTAATCGCCCACAGTACCGTTATTTATTCGGGCCTGTCACTATCAGCAACGCGATACCACAACCCGCTAAAGAGCTACTGATCTTCTTTTATCGCACCTACTTTCGTGGCGACAACCGCTGTGCGCGATCGAAACGACCGTATCAACTCGCCGAAAGTAAACAAAGCGAGTTGCTCGACCACTTTTGTGGCAACGACTATGCGCGCGATCTGAAAAAGCTAAAAATGTTACTCGATCACCTTGGCGTCGGGATCCCAACGCTTTATAAGCAGTACAGTGAGCTATGTGAGCCTGGCGGCGTACAATTCTTAGACTTTGGTGTTGATCCTGATTTCGCCGACTGCATTGATGGACTGGTTTTAGTCGACCTCAAGCGTTTAAAACCCAAGCGCTACCAACGCTATATTGCGCCACATCTAACCACTCCCCCAACCTCTACTTGTGACTAAACCTCGCTGTGAGTACCTTGCCGTGAATAAGCGTCGCGGTGAATAAGCGTCGCGGTGAATAAGCGTCGCGGTGAACAAACAAAGCCCCGCGCTCTCTGTCTTGATGGCGCGGGGCTATGACTGTCAACTCTTGTGATCGTGATTGAGACTACTGTGACCGTGATGAGGATATATCACGTTGCTGGGTTAAGTAGCTCGGCTCCTGAGTGGTGATTTGTCGTTCGGCATGACTATCATAGGCATATACATCATCGCGAAACGCGAGCTTGCCGTCTTCAGTGACCCATGCTGTTTGGTAAATGGTTTGTACGGAAAGGCGCGTTTGCAACGACACCCACTTAGTTTGTGTTTTATCCAAATACCCTTGGTAGTTAGCCAACTGTTTCCCGGACAAATCCAGCACCAAATCCGCCAACTGCTCGGCCTGCTCCACCCGAATACACCCAGAACTAAACGCGCGGCGCGAGCGACTAAATAAGCTTTGTGCCGGCGTGTCATGTAAATAAATGGCGTTTCTGTTTGGGGTGTTAAACTTGTACTTTCCTAATGCATTGCCTTGGCCCGGTGCCTGTTGCAATCGATAAGGGAAGCCGTCGTCGTTCACGGTTTGCCAATTAATCGTACTCGGGTCGATAGCGATGTTGCTTTGCCAGTTAGGCAAAATGCGATACTGATTGCGAGACAAATACTGCTGGTCATCCGCCAGTTTGGGCAAGATATCTTTTTGCACAATGCTACGAGGTACATTCCAGCTGGGGTTCAGCACTACCGAATCAAGTTGCGACGTAAACAGCGGCGTACGCCTTGATTGTCGACCAACGACCACTTTACTTTCGAATACATTTTGATCGTCATGCCATACATGCATGCGATAATCGGGAATGTTCACCACAATTCGATTGGGGTTATCGTTAGGCCACAACCGCAGCCGTTCTGCATTAAGTGCCAATAACCGAACCCGTGCTTGTGGGTCCAAATTTAACCACTTCGCGGTTGCTGGGCCGATAATGCCATCCATGGATAAACCATGCTGTTGCTGAAAGCGTTCAACTGCGCGAAGCAAGTCACCACCGTAGCGCACAGTATCGCCATTTATCGCTTCCAAGCGCTCAGAGCTGCCCCAAAAGCCCTGTAGCCTCAGATTATCCACCAAGTTAAGCGCTAACGTTGTCGCAATCGCTTGGTCCGGGTATATGACGTTCTCAGCCTGAATCGTTGGCCAAACCGACTGCGCCTGCTCTTGTAAGCGAACAATTTGTTTTACTAATGCATCGTATTGCGAGTGTTGTGGACGCCGCTGCTGCAAAAACGGAGCCAGTGACCCGTTAAGTCCTGCCTTAAATAAAGCAGCACGCCTTTGCGATGAGGGAGCTGGCAAGGGGGTGCGATGAGACGCGCCAAAAAACCATTGCATTCCTTTATCGGGGATCACACTTAAATAGCGAAGCAGCGCATAGGCGGTATCGGTAGCAAAAATATCATAGGCCGCATCGCTGGGCTGCTGACGAAGTTGCCGCAATTGCCATGCTCGCCATTCAAACTCAGGACTAAAGCCAGCCAGTGAAATCACATTCACTTGCGTTTCTAACTCATCTCGCGCCGCATCTTGTGTCCAAATCAACGAAAATCCATTATCCAGGTAGTCTTGAGTCAGCGCTTGGGGATAGGCCAATACGGTCGCATCCGGTGCCGCCGATTCAAGCCAATCGCGCGCATACTGGTAGGCTCGCTGGCGATGAACATCCGCCGATACAGTTTGATCATCAGGCACTCTTTTCCCCGAGATCTGCGGTTCAGTCAGTAACCGTACTCCACCCGTTTCACTGGCGTTATTGGCCATCACTGGCTTTACCAAAAAGCAAAACACTATCAGAAGGTTAGCCAACCAGGCATCGTGCCTTCTCATCATACGCCCCTCCTCATCCCTGTTATGATTATGGCAAAGTTTTACTGCAAAGAAGCAAAATTAACGTCTGTTTTTCCTCATCACAACGCAAGGTATTGAAACAAAAACGGCAGCCAAAATTGACTGCCGTTTAGAACATTATCATGGATTCATTACACTAAGGTTATCCAGTGATTATCCCATCGGACTGGCGTCATTTTATAATCCGGATGGTGTGCATTATTTAGCGTCACCATTTTACCGCTACCCGCACTGAGGTTAATCACATCACCATCGCGACTCGCGCCAGAAGCATCTATCAGCGGATGCAGTCCAAGTAACTCGCCACTATTTAACGACCAAATACCATAACAATTGCCACGGGGCGACGTGGCGACAATCCAGCCATTGAGGGTAGCAATACTGGCAACATAGTTATTAAAACGCGACCACTGCTCTGGTGAAGCATCAAGCATTTTCATCGGCTCACCACGGCGATGAATCGCGACAAGGGGGGCGTTATCAGCACCATGGTATTGCTGACCTGTCACCACATAACCCTCATCTGACACCATTAAATGACGAATACTGAGCTTCTTATTTGCAAGCTCAGCGCGCTCGATCACTTTGCCACTGTCGATATCGATATAGACCAGTGCCGGTGACATAGCGTCAATGTTTAACACTGTGCGTCCATCAGTATGCATGCCACCGACACCCACGACTAACATGTTAGTATCCACCAGCGCTAACTCATGAGGACCAATGCCAAAGCCGCTTATTTCACGCACTTTTTTTACCTGCCCCTGCGCGGTTAATTGGTAAACACCGATCACACCTTCGCTGGTTTGCCGTTTACCCTCGGTGGTATATAACCATTTTCCATCATCAGAAATGGCACCGTGTCCATAAAAATAACGATCGGAGGCGGCCCTTACTCGTGACAACGTCACTCCACGTTGGTAGTCAAACACCTGCATAAAATCACCAGGCCGGCGCGCAAATGCCACCCCTAGCGTTCCAACCTCTCGTCGCTGAGCAGCGACACCATGACCCCGATCCGGCAATGGTAGGCGGAAAACGGGTTGCCCAGACGGATCAGCGCCAACCACCGCGAAAGAGCCATCACGACTCAGCGCACAGCCCAGTAACTCACACCGCGCTGCTGCGGTATTACCACGACAACCACTCAATGTATTTACGACGGTGGGTAAAGCCGCGCCCATTAGCACCGCCTTGAGTAAACGGCGGCGTTTCTGACTAATCGCCATCGGTTGCATTAAACCCCACAACAATGCCTAAATCTTGTGCGACTTGACCACCCAACACGAGTTTTAGATATTCCAGATTGTTATAGACGGTGAGCATGTCACGATAACCCGGTACGCTGTTGAGCCTATCAAACAGCGGCTCGCCGTCTTTGGGCACACTGTCATAGGCGAGTTGCCAATGCTCGCTAACACGATCGGCCACCTGATGGTTGCCTCGCTCGCGTAGCGCTTGCTCGATACCACCTTCAGCGTGATATTGAACTTGCATCGCTTGAATGCTCTCGCTTAATAGTGTTAGAGAGTGCCGCGATCGCCAGGCTTCTCCTTGGTAGGGGTTAGGAAAACCAGGTTTGCCCAAAGGGCCGGCAAGCTTTTTAAGCACATAATCGAGCTGATGTGTCAGTGCGCCAAGTTTTTCTGCCGTGGCCATCGAAGATGGCATCCCTAACCACGGGTTTTTCTGCCACGCTAGGGTTAATGCCGTTGCACTTTGCTGCAAACGCCCACTGACGGCCATGGCTACTTCGCAGTGTTTTGGCTGAGTTAAATCCGCTTGGTGATCATACAACAACCATTCCATCGCGCCGACACCTTGCACGGCCACACTTTGATCCGCTAATGCATCCGCAGTCCAGGTAGTATCACTGGCCAGCAAGGCATTCATTTTCCGTCCGGTGGTATTCTTTTTGTCAGGATAAAACTGAATCCGCCAACTTTGTGCCAAGGCTTGCTCTGAGCCCTTTTCTACGCCTTGTAAAGGCATCCAAGCGGTCATAACCTTCTTCCATGCTTGACGCGCCTTATCCACATCCGTGCCCTGCGAGCAAACCGATTGCGTGGTCTGCGCAAGCGCCTTGGTTGCAGAGAGAAACTGTTCGCTTCTTTGTTTTTGTAGTTGCCAAAGGCCATGATTAGGCCCTGTCTCAGCTTGAGACAAACATCCGCCGAGCAACACGGTGGCGCTGAGCGTAAGCACCACAATAGGATTAAATCGAAAACGCATACCACAAGACTCCAGCATGGTGTTTTTATAATAAGTGCTTTTATAATGAACGTAAAAATGCAATCAGTGCATCACGGTCCGCTTTTGGCATCGCCAGTACACGCTGTTTGGTGCCATCGGCTTCGCCACCATGCCATAAAACGGCTTCCATCAACGTTCGAGCACGACCGTCATGTAAGTAGGTACCATCAGCATTAACCTCTTTGGTATAACCAATCCCCCAAAGTGGTGCTGTTCGCCATTCTCGGCCGTTCGCAATAAACTCACCACGGTGATCCGCTAGTCCTTCTCCCATATCGTGTAACAGTAAGTCGGTATAAGGGTGAATTTCTTGTTCACTCAGTGCCGCCAGATCAGGACGTTTTGCTGTTGTGAACGACTCAACGTGACAAGCGTTACATCCAGCATTAACAAACATCTCTTGCCCTCGTTGGACTTGCGAGTCTTGGATGTTACGACGCGCGGGAACCGCGAGATGGCGAGCATAAAATTCAACAAAGTCGAGAATATTATCACTCACTTCGGGATCGCCGCCATTGGGCATATCGTCGCACACCGACTGCGACGGCATACAGTTGTGATGAGGGAACATCGAGGTTGTTAGCCCGACATCGCCATTAAAAGCGGCTGCATTTTGTTGATTCACGTTGGGTAATCCGGCTTTCCACCCAAACCGCCCCAGTGCGGTACGCTGTGTGTCGATATCCCACACTTGGTTGGGGCGCCCGGAAATGCCGTCGCCATTGGCATCCTCAGGATCGGCGTACGCATAGATCGCCTCAGCGGGGATCGACTCGAGTAGCCCAAGACCTATCATCGGTGGTGCAATCCGCGCTGACAGCTGCACATTCTCTGCCATCGGACCATAATTAAGGTCTGTAATAGCTAAGTTTGGCTGGCGTAATGTCACAGTCTCACCGTCTTCAAAGGTCACCGGTACTTCGCGATAGCTGATTGCTATTTTGCCCTCTGGCTTGACGCCTGGTAAGGAAAAATCTTGAAGTTGACCGCCATAATTGGGCTCTGGAATATTGCCATATTGGATCAGCTTTTGTTTTTCCGCTTCACTCATCGCTGGCACACTCAGCCGAACCAACATGGAAACGGCATTGATATCACCTGGCGATGGAGGATGGCCTCGCCCATCTTTGATATGGCAATTTTGGCAGCCATTAGTATTAAATAATGGGCCAAGGCCGTCACGGGCATCCGTTGATGCCGGTGAACTGACCCAAGGATTACGAAAAAAGCTATTACCGACACTGAAATCAATGCGCTCACTCATCGGCAGGTTAGCGGCAGGTTGAGAAAAGGCGTTCGGTCCTTCCTTGATAACGGTTGTTCCCCCACCGGATGTGCGCTCGAACGCAAGTGCGGAGGTGGTCACCAAAAAAGTAAGACATGTCACGTTGAGGTAAGCAATGACATTGGGCTTCATAGTGTGTCCTGACAAGGCAAAAAGCCCCGTACCACGGGGCTAACTAGAATAATATGTCGTTTAGAATTGGTGATCAGCGGTGTCTGGATTCAGGTTATCAATACCAATCACTTGCGCCGCTTGTTCAATATGCTTGGTCTGATCCACCAGCGCCGCGATAGATGCGTTGACCAGTTGATTCCCTTCGTTATTACCAGCAGCAATCAGCTGATCAAAATGCACGTTGTTGTCCTCCGCAGAAACAACCAAGGTTTTAACTTGCTGCTGGGCTTGATCAAAGCTGGCTTTAATTGCCTCTGCGGCATCGGCATTTTTATCTCTAACCAAATCAAGGACTGACGGTCCCGATAAGGTATTACCATTCACGCGCTGATATGTCCCCGTCATGACATTGTAAATGCCCTGCTCGTTATAAAAATGCGAATTGTGCGTATTGTCAGAAAAACAGTCATGCTCATCTTCGGTTGAGTTGGCTTCTAGCGCGACTTTCATTCGCTCCCCCGCCAGTTCACCTAACGACAGTGATCCCATACCAAATAGCATTTTGCGTAGGCCATTCTCACTTGAATCGGCAAGCAGACTCGCACGGTAATTATCTTTGTTACCCTCGGCCCATTGATCACGCATCCACGCCAGATCATCAACCAATAGATCAGCAGCCGCTTTCAAGTAATCACGACGACGATCACAATGGTCATGGGTACACGCTTCACCATAGGCGAAATCGGTATAAGGGCGCTCACCGGCTCCTGCGTTGGTGCCGTTTAAATCTTGCCCCCACAACAGGAACTCGATGGCATGGTAGCCCGATGCCACATTGGCTTCTGAGCCGCCCACTTCATTTAAACTTGCGAGCAGTGTTGGCGT
Organism: Salinivibrio sp. MA607; assembly: GCF_001996245.1. Taxonomy (NCBI): domain Bacteria; kingdom Pseudomonadati; phylum Pseudomonadota; class Gammaproteobacteria; order Vibrionales; family Vibrionaceae; genus Salinivibrio; species Salinivibrio sp. MA607. The sequence continues at coordinate 45,739 of NZ_MUFJ01000008.1, forward strand.
GATGTCAGTAACATCAAGATCGGTGGCGCCAATCTGAATGCGTTGATTCGCAATAATGTTAGCTGTCGCTCCGGCATTACCTAGTTCTGCCTGATAGCCATCCGCGACATAATCAATTAACCCCTCGTCCAAAGGCCAAGCATTGAGCTGTCCTTCCCAGTCATCGACAATGGCATTGCCAAAGCGAAAAACTTCTGACTGTTGGTAAGGCACACGTGCATCTAGCCACGCCTTTTTGGCTGCCTGAAGGGTTGTTTCAGAAGGTTCGGCAATAAAAGCGTTCAGTGCACTGTCGAGTTCAACCGCGGTTGTGTGAGCATCAGCAAAAACGGCGTGAGCAATGTCTGCATAATGTGCCACGACCTCTTGTTGGGTCGCCGCATTAGCGCCAAATGGGGCCGCAAATAGTGAGAGCGCAATCAGGTTGCGCTTAAACGGTGTCAATTCCATAGTCGTGTTGTCCTTCGCCTTATATGAACGGTTATGATAACCATTATCGTTTGTACGAAAGAATTCTAAGCATAATGTTACGAAATGCAACAAAGAATTTTTCTCATTACGCGAAGTGTGATGGCTATGCTATGTGTAAGGTTGATGGCAATACGTTGCAATGCACATCCGACCTGTTGTTTAGGTAAACCGATGACTAAAGGCCATTTTTTGCATTTACTCACTGAAACAGTCAAAAATAACAATAAATTAGATTTAATTTGAACTCTAATGGTTATAATAGACTGAAAGCACGTCGATTATTTTCTCGTTGAAACAAACATAAATCATCGATTTTTCTCTCGATGTCTTTGCACTACAACCGCGGGTATTGTAAGTTTCGGGGGCAATTTTTTCTGGTGGAGGTGAGGTAATGGAAAAACACGAAGAAGTACTGGTCGCATTGCGGCAAATTATACGCGCAATCGATTTGCATTCACGAAAGCTTAACAAAGTATCGGGGATCACTGGCCCCCAATTGGTACTGATGCGTGCGATTAAAGAGCTTGGTCAAGTGACAATTCGTAAGTTATCTGTCCATACCAACATGAGCCAGGCCACAGCAACCACCATTTTGGACCGCTTAGAAAAGCGTGGGCTGATTTTGCGTGTCCGGAGCGAGCTTGATAAGCGTAAAGTGCACGCACACCTGACCGAACAAGGGGAAGCGGCATTGGAGCAAGCCCCTAAGCCACTGCAGGAGAACTTTATCTCACGCTTTCAAAACCTAGAAGAATGGGAACAATCTCTGCTCCTGTCTTCTGTCCAACGTATCTCATCAATGATGAATGCAGACGATATTGATGCCGCACCGATGCTAGAGGTGTCTGCGCTTACCTCGCATCACTCCATGTCTCAGGCTAAAAAATAGCAGCTACCGGCGGGTAAACAGGACGTCTCCACCGGTCAACCTGCCAGCAAGGCGCCAGAAAAGCCATGGATTGAACGCTTTTTGTCGCCATTGCTCATCGGAAAATAAAAAGACGGCACCACGTACCGTCTGTTGATTTTTCCCTTGATCAACGCCTTCGCACGAATGACCAACACCTTCGCTCTAAGGCACGTTATGCCCTTTCGAAGCGACCCATATGCGATACCACTGCTCACGCGTTAATTTAAGATCATAAGCCTGTTTAGCGGTTTTCACTCGCTCAATGTTCCCCGAGCCTATAATGGGTAATGGTTTCGATGGATGCCGCATCACCCAAGCATAAATCACTTGATCGATACTCGCGCCGCCTAACTCCTCACCAATAGTGCTAAGCGTTTCGCGCACACGGACAGCCTGTTGTGACTCACCCGTCAATAATTCACCGCCAGCAAGGCATGACCACGCCATCGGTTTTATCTGAAGACGCTGAAGCTGATCAAGCGTGCCATCGTGGATCACATCAAAACGTAGCGGGTTGATTTCAACCTGGTTGGTGACGAGCGATTCGTCCCAACGAGATTGCAATAAATCAAATTGTGACGGCGTAAAGTTTGATACCCCGAAGTGCGCGACTTTTCCGTGATAGCGAAGCGTTGTAAACGCCTCTGCCACTTCATCCGCGTCCATCAATGCATCAGGGCGATGCAACAATAACACGTCGAGCTTTTCCACCCCTAAACGCTTCAGTGAATGATCCACCGACTCCAGGATGTGATGATAGCTGGTGTCATAATGATTAATTTTACGATTAGGGGCCGCCTCGCTGACCAACTTAATGTCGCACTTGGAGACAACTTGGATCGATTTTCTCACACTCGGATCCAATTTAACCGCTTGTCCAAACAAGGTTTCACAGCGATAATCTCCATAGATATCAGCATGATCAACCGTTGTAATTCCCAAATCAATATGGGATTTGAGAAAACTGAGCCGCTGCTGCGGGGTCATCTGCCAATCATCTAATCGCCAGTATCCCTGCACCATAGGCGAGAAAAACGGGCCGACCGGAGAAATGGATGTCGCTTTAAACTCTGACAAAACGCGTCCTTATATGCCGAGAAGTGAAGATCTCATGCTAGTCCGATCAATTTCACGTCACAATCCCTTTTTTATTAATATAACGAGATAGTTTGTTTTCTCTCAATTTTTGATTTTTTGCGTACCACGCGTTTGAACGAAAGATGAGCAATTTGTCATCAATACTTGGCGAATGGGACGAACTTCGGTATCTTATGCGCCGCAAAAAAGCAAAAAGGAAGCGAAAATGCTTATTCGACGCATGGAGTTGCGTGATTGTGACGCGATCAATATCATTTATAACTATTACATCACCCACACTGCGATCACGTTCGATTTAACCCCTTGGCAAAAGCAAGAGCGTGAACATTGGTTTGCGCAATTTGATCCGTCCTCCCGCTATCAAGCTTGGGTGGCAGAGCAAGATCAACAAATCGTTGGGTTTGCTTATAACACGCCGTTCAACGCTAAACAGGCTTTTCATATCGCCTCAGAGATCACGATTTACGCCGCGCCTGATGCCGGCGGTCGCGGTATCGGCTCACAATTGATGCGCACTTTGCTCGAGGGGATGCGAGAGCAAGATCTTCGCCGTGCTTACTCGCTGATCACACTCCCTAACCCCTCTTCACTGGCGCTTCATCGTCGTTTTGGCTTTCAGCAAGTTGGCCAACTTAACGAGGTCGGTGAAAAGTTCGGCCAATACCATAGTGTCGCCATGCTCGAGTGTGATCTGACCGTTTGAGCATGCTGTTGGCCTGTTGAATAAGCCCCACCCTCTTCACCATGCACCGTTACGGTGCCCTCATTTGATACCGTCGTCACGACGTTCAGGAGTTTAGTAGTATGAAAGTTCGCACAAAGGTATCTGCGGCAATCATCTCCGCCTGTGTTATCTGTATTCTCGCCACCGCAGCAGTGCTCGCCAACCGCACCACTGCATTGTTTGGCGACCAGATGCAAGATCAAGCCATTAGCCAGCTCAAAGCAGTCCGTGAAGCTAAACAATCAGAGCTCAGCAGTTATTTTTCATTTATCGGTCAACAGTTGACATCAATGGCCGATTCAACCATGACTGAAAATGCCGTTAACGCATTTAGTCAGGCCTATTTACGCTACAGCCGTGAAGTACGGACCGACCGCGCGTCACGCCGCGCCCTGCAGGATTACTATACCGACACCTTTGGTGATGCCTACCAGGCGCTTAACGATACGAATGCCAACGCTCGTTCCAACCTCGCCGCGCTCGCCCCCGCCACGCGTACACTGCAACAATTTTACATCAGTGGTAGCCCGCACCCTTTGGGCGAGAAAGACAAGTTAGTTACCACTAATGACGGATCAACCTACGATAACGTTCACACCCAGTACCATCCCAACTATCACCGTTTTGCCGAAACCTTTGGCTACCAAGATATTTTATTAGCAGATGCGAACGGTCGTATCGTTTATTCGGTGGCGAAAGAAATCGATTTTGGCACCAGTTTGTTTGCCGGTCCCTACGCCACCAGCGGGATGGGAGATGCGTTTTTAGAGGCTATCGACGCGCAAGCAGGCGACATTAGTTTTGTKGATTATCGCCCTTATTTTCCCAGCTAYGAYGARCCRGCYTCATTTATCGCYACCCCTATYGTYGARAACGGCGAAACCCAAGGGGTGCTGATCTTTAAACTGCCCATCGCACGATTAAGCGGTGTCATAAGTGGCCAAGGGCACTGGCAATCTGCCGGATTTGGTGAGACGGGCGAAATGTTTATGGTGGGGCCAGACAAGGTTCTCCGTACCGAGGCACGCGCGTTACAAGAAGATAAATCGGCCTATTTGAATTTGTTGCGCACCAATGGCGTAAAACCCGGTTTGATTAACCGCATCGACTTCACTGACACCGCGGCTGGACAAATGCCAATCGATTCTCCAAGTGTGGCCCAGGCGCTCGCGGGCCAAACAGGCACGGGGGAAGAAAAAAGCTACCGCAACCAAACCGTTTATACCGCTTATGCGCCGATTGATGTATTTGGAAAGCGCTGGGCGTTGGTGAATCAAATTAGTCAACAAGAAGCGCTTGCCCAAGTGACGACCATGAAAGACACTATTTTAAACGCCACCGTGTTCACATCGCTGGTTCTGGTGGGTGTCGCGATACTGATTGGTTATGTATTGGGTGGCAATATTGCTAAACCCATGATTGCGGTGACCACACGGATTAAGACGATCGCCGAAGACAAGGATTTAACTCAACGGCTGCCGGATAAAGGTAAAGATGAAATGGCGCTGCTCGGCCGTTCGCTCAATCAGATGTTTGCCAGCTTCCAAACCGTGATCCAAGAAGCGCATCAAGCATCTGGATTACTTGGGCAAGCCGCTAACGATATTAACCAAGACGTAGTCACCATGCACGATAGCGTTACCGACCAGGTCAAGCATACCCATCAAGTGGCCTCAGCGGCGACGGAAATGGCTACATCGGTCACGGATGTCGCGCAATACGCCGATCAAGCCTCAACCGCGTCAGACGATATCACCCAAGCGGTGAATAAAGGCTCGCAAATTGGTGACGACCTGGTAGAACAGATCCGCACGTTGTCATCGAGTATGGACGCCGCCACGGCGACCATGAGCCGCTTATCGCAGCAAAGTGAGGAAATTGGCACCGTGCTCGATGTGATCCAAGCGATTGCCGAGCAAACAAACTTGTTGGCATTGAATGCTGCTATCGAGGCCGCCCGTGCCGACGAACAAGGCCGTGGATTCAGCGTGGTCGCTGAAGAAGTACGTACCCTTGCCTCTCGTACCCAGGACTCCACCGAAAGTATTCGCGATAAAATTGCCGCATTGCGCCAAGAGACCCAATCGGCGGTGGCGGATATGGATACCACCAGCCAAACCGTGGAAGTTTGTGTGAACCACTGTCAGCAAAACAACGCCGCCTTGGTGGATATTGCCAACATGGTCACCGAAATTAATCAAATGACCTCACACATCGCCAATGCCACACAGCAACAAACGCAAGTGACAACGGAGATTAGCGAAAGCATCACAGACATTGCACAATCAGCAGAGACTGTCTCGCAACGTACGCATGACACGGCAGAAACCGTCACCGGCTTAAGCCAACGTTCTGCGCGATTGGCGGATACCATCGGACATTTCAAAACCGAATAATATATCTCACAATATTAACGCTTTGTGTCATCCTCGCCGATGGCCCCACAGACGTTAAAATACGTGTAGTTTGGCATAAGCGTCTTATCGATCGTGCAAGCTTGGTGTGATTTGCGCCGCGCGCCCGTTGCACGGCGCCATCGGACATTAAGGTCAAAGTTGGCGCCGGTGTTAAAATTGGCGCCGATCGTGACAGGCGCCCAGGCGGCAAAGTGCACTATTATTGACATGGTTCTTGGGCTTGTGTCACCTACGCCAATGGCACCATCGATGTATAAATTTTGTCATTGTATGCATTCCCACGCAGGAGCGTGGGAACGAGCAATCGTAGCCAATGGCACCACCGATATAGAAACCAGGCGTAGGTCGGCATAAGCGCCTTCTCGATCGCGCAAGCTTGGTGTGATTTGCGCTGCGCGCCATCCGACATTAAGGTCAAAGTTGGCGCCAGTCGTGCATACCCAAGCCAACGCGCGCCTCCGACACCTGGGGCAAATTTGGCATCGAATGTGACAAGCGCCCGGTAGCATCGGGCGCCTATCCCAACCGACTACCGGGGCTTGTTTCACCTACGCCAATGACACTGGCTCTTGCGCAAGCGCTTGACGCTTCTCCTCACCAAAACCACGTAAGCCAACCACATGCACATGCTCACGATCGTTAAAGATCTTACGCACTAATTTATAGGTGGTGCCTTGCTCTGGGCTGATGTTTTCCGGTGCGGCAATCAACAGCTGCATATCCAAACGATGACACAACTCAAACAAGGTCGAGATCGATTTAGCATCCAAACGCGCGGCTTCATCAAGGAACAGCAAACGACATGGGATCACGTCTTTACCGCGTAACCGCCGTGATTCCTCTTCCCAGCTTTGAATTACCATCAGCAAAATGGCCTGGCCGGTACCAATGGCCTCCCCTGTCGACAACGCACCGGATTCAGCTTTAAGCCAGCCGTCGGTACCACGATTCACCTCAATGCCTAATTCGAGGAAATTGCGATAATCTAACAACTCTTCGCCTAAGGTCTGTGGTGAACGCTGCCCCATGTCGATATGCGGATTCAGGCGTTGGAATAACTTCGCCATCGCTTCTGAGAAGGTTAGGTTTGGATTGCCGAACAAGTCTTGGTGTTGATCGGCATGCTCGGCCAAGCCCATCAGTAGCTGCGCATGAGTGTCACGAATCGAGACATTGAGACGCACGCCTTTAACCTGACCAAACCCGACACTTTGCAACCCTTGGTTGAGCATGCGGATCCGGTTTTGTTCACGCTGAATCGTTTTACGAATAATATTAGCGACCGACTCTGAGCTAATCGCTAACCGCTGCTCACGCTGCGTGAGTTCTTCGGTCAGGCGCGCAAGCTCCACTTCCATCTCTTCAATCGCTTCAACCGGATCGTCGGTGCGAATAATGTCGTGGCGGATCCGCTCGCGCAGATGTTGATAAACCGCAACGTAAAACAACACTTTACGCTCAGGCCGACCGATATCTTCTGACGCGCGTAAAGCATCACGCAAAATTTCATTATCGGCCACGGCAAGGCGCAAGGCACCCAACGACTTATCCGACAGTGAGCGCAATTCCTCGGCAGACATATACGCCATTTCTCGGCGGTTCAGTTGCTTTTCAACGCCGTTATCACGCGCAATCCGTAATACACTGCACCAGCCTGCTTTGGCATTGACCACAAACTGACGCAGTTCTTTATACTGCTTGAGCGATTTACGCAGCTCTTTGGTCAGCGACTTGGTTTCCATCTCTAACGAGGTGATCCCACGTGACAGCTCACTATGTCGCTGTCGCGCTTGGTGCATTTGCTCATACAAGGTATCGCGACGATGCTGCGCGCGCATCAAAGCTTCTTCGTCCGCTTGTACACCTAACTCGGCAAATTCACGTTTAAACTCGTTCAACGTCTCTTGCTTGGACTGATGGGCACTTTTAAGCGACGCGAGCAGCTGCTGATACTGGCTATTTTGCCCCTGTACCTGCTTTAGCGCATCACGCTCACGTTGGCGAACTTGCTCTGCGTCTTTTAGTTTGGCCTTCAGTTGCTCGTTTAACTCACTGCTTTGCGTCAGCATCTCTGCCGCATCTTGATAAGCAAAATGAGGACGGCGCTCCGCTAAGTCGGCGACGGCAAATAGCTGTTGCTTAATCGCTTGTAAGGCTTCATCCGCTTCTTGATAGGCTTGCTCCAACTTATCAAACTGCTCAGGATCACTCTCCAATGTGGCCAAGTATCCTTCTAGGGACGCCAACGTCTCTCCATGCTGCTGGATAAACGTTTTGGCCTGTTTCGCCGCGTGCAGGTTGTCATTTGCGGTTTGCAAGCGAACATCAAGTTCGGATTCTGCTAGGGCGTCGGCACAGTAACGCAGCTTATCAAGGCATTGCAGGGCTTGCTGACAACGTGAAACCTCAGCCTCATGCTGCGTCAGCGTCTGTTTACTCTCAGTTATCGCGCGCTGGGTTTGCACGCGTTTTTCACGGCAGCGCGCTATCGCTTGCTCGGGATCGGGAGTAAAGGCAACGGTTAGGTGCTCCGCAATAAATTGGCTAAACGCTTGCGATAAACGCTGCCACTTTTGCACATCAAACGAGGCCTTCGCGTAATCTTCTACAAGTGCATCACGTTGTTCTCTGAGCTGCTCAAGCCGATGCTCACGAGCCGCACGGCCAAATAGCGGGGTCTCTGGGAAGCGTGAATAGCGCATTTGCCGATCATTCAGGTGCACACATACCGCACCGCCCAGCTCTTGAGCATCAAACACGCGATCATCAAATGCGTCCGCATCGCCTTCAATGATGTAAAGATCATCTGGGCACGCGTCAAGCGAAGCCAGCTTCTCCTTTACGCCTTTCAGATCCGGCACCACAATCGCATGACGCGCTGGACCATACAGAGCGCTAAAATACGGGGCATCTTCTAAGGTAATATCGTCGTAAATCTCAGAGAGCAGGGTTCCGCCAAGCGTCTCTGCCAGTCCTTGTAATTGCGAATCTTCACTGCCACCAGGTTGCGCCAGCTGTTCAATCGCCTGCTCTATCTCAGCTTTTTGGCGGGCAAGCTCCTCTTGATGATGGGTCTGCTGACGCACTGACTCATGTGTGGCATGCATGGCGTCCATCACCGCTTGGCTATCCGCCAAGGTTTGCTCGGTCTGGGTTTCGAGTTTGGTCAACGCCTCATTGGCGGCAAACCAACGGGGCGCTTTGCCTTCAAGCTCGCGAATGTCCGCATCAATCGCTGCCTCGGTACGTGATAACTCGCGCAGCCGCTCGGCTTGAGCCTCTTTTTCTTGCTGTAAGGTCTCTCGTTTTTCTTGTTGCAAGGCAACAGCTTGCTCCACGGCATCACTATCAGCCAGGCGCTCCCCGGTTAACGCCTGATAGTCTAACACCAGGTGGCTAGCCTTTTGCTGCTGCTCAACACGTTGGGTTAATTCGCGATGTTCATATTGGCGTTGTGAGAGGCTGTCGGCGAGATAGCGACGGGTGCGGCCCTGCTCTACCCAATACTTGGCTTTTTCTCCTGCCTCGGACCGGGCCACTGACGGGTCAATGCGTTGTAATAAGCTTAATCCTTGCGCAAACTGATTGGCCGTTGCCGATGCCAGATCCCGCTTGTGTTTAAGCGACAATACGCGATCCGTTTGCTCTGATTCTTCGGTTTTGAGCCTTTGCAAGCAGGCCCCTACCTCATCGACGGTTAAGGCGTCATCGTCGGTGAGACGTCTGGCTGTTTCCAGCGCCGTTACAGCTTGCTGATATTGCAAAGATCGCGTTTGCTGAGTATTTAGCGCTTGCTGATAGTCCGCCAGTTGCGTTTTCAGGCTATCGACTTCTTCTTCACTTTGTGCCGCCCGCAACTCGGCCTCGGTGAGCTGCTCCGTGGCTTCTTCCACCACCATGATTTGCTCTTCCAGTCGCTCAGACAATTCAAGCAAGTCTTCTTCATAACGCTGGATTTTTTCTTGCTGACGCATCGCCGATTGCACCAGTTGTAAGTGGTCCGCCGCGGCTTGATGATCTTGCTCAAGATGATCTTGTCCGGCTTCCAACTCACTTAATTCGGCACGCATGGCCTCAGCGTGCTGCTGTTTTTGCTGCAAGGTTTGCTGCGCGGCGTTTAATTCAGCACGCAAAGACAAAGCCTGTTCGAGCTTGGTACGACGTTCGTTAGCATGGCGCATGTAATCTGAAGCCACATAATGGGTCGCCTCGGTGATCAGGTGCTTAAACAAATCCCGATCGCGCTGGGTAACTTTAATCGCCTCCAGCGTCATGCGGTTTTCTTTTAGCGCCACTTCCATGTCTTGGAAGGCTTTTTTAACCCCGCCATTTTGTGGCAATAAGTACTCACGAAGTGACTTAGTAATGGCACTGGAAATACCGCCATACAAAGACGCTTCGATCAGACGGTAGAATTTGCCACGATCTTGTTGCGTACGCAGCTTTTTAGGTAACACTCCAAATTCAAACATTTGCGCATGATAGTCAGTGACCGAACTAAACGCTTTAAAATGCGCGGTTTCATACGCACCGGCCGCGTCTTTCACTTCGTTCAACTGACGCACTCGTGCTTGGCCGTTATTTAAGGTTTCCACCAAGACATCAGTAGGTGAGACGGAGGACGGTAACCCTTGCAAGATAAATGGCTTGATATCGACTTTCTTATCTCGACCGGCGACTTGCTGTAGGCGTACGCCAAATAACACGCGCTGTTGACGCGAGTTCACCACGTCTAATGCCGCATAACAGGCGCCTGGTTGCAATTTACCGTGCAAACCTTTGTCTCGAGATGCGCTCGAGCTGCCTGCTTCCGTAGTATTGCGAAAGTGCAGTAAGGTTTGATCGGGGATCAATGAGGTAATAAAAGCCGCCATAGTGGTGGATTTACCGGCGCCATTGCCACCCGATAACGTGGTGACCAGTGAATCGATATCAAAGGTCCGCGCAAAAAAGCCGTTCCAGTTCACCATGGTGAGTGATTGATACTTACCGCGCTGGCTCATGCTGTCGGCTCCTCCGTGTGTTGTGTTGCGGACGTCTCAGCTTCCTGATCAAACGCATCATCAAGCAAGCTAGATTGAATATGTTCTTGGCTATGGACCACAGCTTCGCCATCTCGGATTAAGCGTAACTGCGCTTCTTGCGGATCATCGCCCGTGCGTACATCGGCGCCAAAACGGAAAGTGGCTTCACTAACGCGAAACTTATTGCCCTCACCAATCGGCAAGATCATTCCCAAACGACGCAGGCGACGCAGCGAGGTTTTCACCTTATCAAACAGCTTCTCGCGGTCGAGATCTGAGCCTGTGGCACGGTGGGTGACCAGCTTCATCAGTTTTTTCTCGTCGGCCAATGCCATCAGCTCGTCGAACAATTCTTGCGTGGTGAAGATCCCTTCTTGGGCCAAGCGCTCTGGGCTCAAATACAAAAAGCACAGCACTTTGCCGACCAGCATATCAAGCTCCGACAAGACACTGCGGCGGATAAGGCTGGTGGAACGCGGACGCAGATAGAAAAAGCCTTCTGGCGCACGCACTAACTCCGCGTTATAGCGCTGATAAAAAATATTTAACGCTTGCTCAAATTCAATCAGCAAGGCGTGGTTATCTAAATCGTCACTGGCAACATGGCGGCCAGCGCGTAATGCACTATCCAACGCCGGAAATAAAGGGTTAGCAATGGCTTTGGCCAGTTCCTCTGGCATTGGCTGTTCAGTATTTATCGATGACATTCGCTTGTACCTTCGCTCCGAAGTCGTTAATCGCCTGCCAATCAGGCTGGATCGCGTTGAGATCAGATTGGGAATAGCCCATCCGAACCGCTTGATTAATCACTAAGCGCGCGAGATCAAAATGGCGAGCTTGGGGGTGCTCGGCTAAGTAGTCTTTGAGAACACGACCGAGATCGATCGCTTGTCCGGTTTCTCGGTGACGGTTGAGCATCTGTGAAACTTTCTGTGACAAGGTGTCATCAACCACAGCCAACTGCTCAAACGTCACTTCTTCTGGCATATCGCCGGTGACTTCATCATCACGTAACACCAAGGCTTCATCACGGGTGTCGCGCAAACGCTCGGCATCCGCATAGGTCAAAAACCACGGCGCATCCAAATAGTCCGAGACCGATTGACGCAGACGCTGACTAAACGCACGGTTTTTATCCATATCAATCGCGGTTCGAATAAATTTATGCACATGGCGATCGTAACCTATCCATAAATCAATCGCTTGCTGACCCCAGTTCACGATCCGATCCAGTTTCATCTGCAGTCGATAAACCATGGCATCGACAAACTCGAGCTCGTCGCGTTGTCGCACCACTTCCTGGATCTCTAACAGTTGGCTTTGTAATTCATCTCCCGCCGCTTGCAGCGTTTCTTGCAGCTCTTGCAACGTATTGGATGTTTCATTTAACAAGTGCTCACAGTTAGCGATAGCGGCTTGCCAGTCTTGGGTAAGTAAGGCGGCAATATCGTCTTTAACTTGCTGTTGCTGCTCATCCATCACCCGCTGGTTAAGATCGATACGGTCAAAGATATCGGCCACCGAGTATTTTAATACCCCATACACATTGTGACGCCAAAAAGCGGCATCGCCGTCTTCCTCTGCCGCACCGCGTGCCTTGGCGATTTCATCCGCGACCATTGAAAGCTGCACTGACAACTTTAACGTCGAGTATTCACGATGGCGCGCATAATAATCCGCAATGCCCAGGGCGAGCGGCGTCAGACGATAAATGCTATCGCCCTCGGTCATTTCACTGGTAAAACGGCTTAATAAGCGCGCTTGTACCATTTCATTGATGGCATTGTTGGCACGAAAAGCGATGTTGCCGACGCTGCCACCTTCGTCATTCATGAACTGTTCACTCACTAGCCGAAAAACATCGACTAATTCATGTTCGCTCAGTTCATCGTCTAAGCGCTCTTGGCTCATCACCGCCATTGCCAGCAAAAATGCCAAGCGCTCGGGCGGCAGCTGAAGTGCAAAGTTATTGTGTTTAACCCAACTGACCAATTCCGGTACGGTCTGAGCRTCGCCTTCCCTATGCTGAGAAGACTGAGCCTGATCACTCATCGGTTGTCCTTGTTTTCATCTTGATGGCTGGAGGCATTATGTTGTCCCCATACATGAATATATCGCCCTAGAGACACAAACGGCTCTTGGCGGCAAAGTTGCTGCTCCAACGCCAGCACCTGCTCAAAGGTAAAATCACCAATATTGGTATCGCGCATGTAGTCATGAAACGTGCGCACCCCGGTTTTACCTTTGAGGCTAATGCCACTGTCTTGCATCCATTGATAGACACTGTCTGGCTGCAACCCTTTGGGCGGCTGCAGTTTAAACCGTTTACGGTGCGGCATTCCCTGTTCAACATGGGTCAAGTTGCCACAGACGAGGTTTTTAAACAGCAATCCGGTTTGGTTATAAAACATCACGGATGCAACGCCACCCGGCCGTAAATGGCTGAGCAAATCTTTTAGCACTTGCTCAGGAGCGGCGACCCACTCCAATACCGCGTGAAATAAAATCACATCCGGGGGTGACGCCAAATGCTCACCAATGGACTGCACCGAGGAGTGGACCAGCTGATACTGCGCAAGTAAGTCCTGTTGTTCAATCTCCTGACGCGCCAACTCGAGCATTTGTGAAGAAAGATCACACAAAGTGACCCTGTGACCTCGAGCGGCCAGCGGTTGTGAAATCGGTGCAACGCCGCCACCCGCATCCAAAATATGGAGTGGTTGATCCGGCGGAAAGCACTGCAACATCTGCTCGATGTCGTGCCAAATTACCGCTTGACGGATTTCGCCTTTGCCCGATCCATAAATGTTTTTAACAAATTTGTGGGCGATGTCGTCGAAATTTTTATCCTCAGTCACAATGGCATTCGTTATCATTGAGTGGTATGAAGGCTTATTCTGTCACAAGCCTTACGTTAATAAAGGTTTATGGCATTATTTGTGCCTCGTTTGACTATATTTCGGGCGACATTGCATGTTTGAATTAAAAAAACTTATCTCAACCTTGATAATGCCCTTGCCCGCGCTGTTGCTCTTGGGTCTTTTCGGGCTATGCCTGCTTTGGTTCTCTCAGCGTAAAAGGCTGGCATCTTTTGTTATTTTCATCGCGTTTGCTGGGATTTTTCTCACTGCGTTTCAACCGGTCGCCTCTGGGTTACTTCGCCCTCTTGAGCGTCAATACACCGCTTTTCTCCCGACAGAGAAACCGGTGGACTTTGTAATGGTACTTGGAAACAGTCATGTGGTAGATGACGCATTACCACCAACGTCTGAACTCTCGCGTGCAGCGCTCATGCGTCTGACCGAGGGGATCCGAATTCACCGGATGTATCCGACATCCAAACTAATATTATCGGGCTATGACCACGGCTATGAGGTGAGCCACGCCCGCATGTTGGCACGTGTCGCGATGGCGCTGGGTGTCAACAAAAACAGTATCTTGTTACTGGAAACAGCAAAAGATACCTGGGAGGAGGCGTATCAAGCAGCGTCTGTGGTGGGGAGTCGTAATCTGGTGTTAGTCACATCAGCCGCACATATGGAGCGTGCGGTGTATGAGTTTCAAAGCGCAGGCCTTAATCCCATCCCTGCACCGACCAACTTCATGGCGCAAAAAGAGATCAAACAGCCATGGATTAAATACAGCCCTCGCGCCCAATACTTGGAGCAATTTGAGCGCTATTGGCACGAGCGGCTCGGTCAAGCCTGGCAACGCCTTCGTGATTTGATCGCACAGCCGGCATCCAAGTAACAAGTAACAGCGAAGAGACAACGGATAACAAGAAAAGGTAACGGGTAAAAAAGAAAAAAGCCGCGATAACATTCGCGGCTTTTTTATCGTTTATTGCCATGACAAGCGAGGAGATTACGACCTGATGGCTGTTAACGTCACTCGCTTGCACCATTGGCGGCGATATGCGCACGTACCGCCTCGAGATCAGCCTGGGTATCGACCCCATGCGGTGGCGTTTCGGCGGCAACCGCAACATGAATTTTTTCACCATGCCAAAGCACTCTGAGCTGCTCAAGCGACTCAATCTTTTCCAACGGACTTGGCGTCCAATGAATGTAGCGACTAATAAACCCCGCACGGTAGCCATAAATGCCAACATGACGGAGTAAAGCGTCTGGAATATCGGGAGATTCAGCCTCGAAATGAGTACGATCCCAGGGAATCGTGGCGCGACTGAAATACAACGCAAACCCTTGCTGATCCGTGACGACTTTGACTACGTTGGGGTTGAATACTTGCTCACTGTCATCAATCGCAACGGCTAAGGTCGCCATCGGGGCTTGCGGGTACTGATTCAAATTCGCCGCCACTTGCCCAATCACTGCAGACGGAATTAAAGGCTCATCGCCTTGCACGTTGACAATGATGTCATCATCAGCAAAACCGTATTGTGCCACCACTTCCGCCAAGCGTTCAGTCCCTGACTCATGGTCAGCACGTGTTAGGCATACGTCGCCGCCAAAGTCACGTACCGCAGTCTCAATGCGTTTGTCGTCTGTTGCAACAATGACCTTACTGGCCCCTGCGGCTTGCGCGCGCTCATACACATGTTGGATCATCGGTTTGCCCGCGATCTCAGCCAATGGCTTTCCTGGCAGACGGCTTGAACCAAACCGTGCTGGGATCACCACATAAAACGGACTCATCCTTGCACCTCTTCCAAGGATAAATCGCGCGCTTCCGACGCGAGCAGTACCGGAATTCCATCGACAATAGGATAAGCAACCCGATCGAATTTACAAATCAGCTCGTTATTATCTCGGTTATAAAACAATTTGCCCTGGCATGATGGGCAGGCCACGATTTCAAGCAGGCGGTGATCCATAGCGTTCCTTTTTTATTTGTTCGCGTTTTTGGTCAAACGTTCGATCTTGGCGAGTAAAGCCTGGGCCGCAGCCTCCGGCAAACTCGCTTCTACCGGCAAATACCACCAGTTATCTTGTGCGATGCCTTGGTATTTTACCGCGTCTTTTTCGGTCATGAGTAAATGTTGCCCCTTCTTTGCCAACCTGTCCAGTTCCTCGGCGCTGAGGGTTTGGTGATCATTGATCCCTTGGCTGTACAGTGGCGTCACGCCCATTTGTTGCAAGGTGGCAAAAAAGCGCGGCGGATGACCAATTCCTGCCACGGCAACCACACCCGGTAACATAGATGCAGGGCAAGCCTGACCGGTTCGAAGGTTCGTGGCTTGCCCGGCCACCAAATGCATAGGCCACTCTTGCCCCTGGGTGGTGCCGCCGTTATTAATCAGCATGTCGACACTGTCGAGGCGATCGACCGATTCACGCAAGGGTCCAAGGGGTAAGTAATGACCATTACCAAAGCGGCGCTGACCATCAATGATCACGATTTCAAGATCACGGTCTAAACGGTAATGCTGCATGCCATCGTCCGTCACCACGATATCGACGCCCTCTTGCAATAAGCGCTTCACTGCTTCACTGCGGTCAGGGTCAACGCACACTGGTACCTGAGTGCGGCGAGCGATTAATACCGGCTCATCACCGGCGGCTCTCGGCGATGTCGTTTGCGTCAACAGTAACGGGTATTGGTCTGATTTACCGCCATATCCACGGGAGACCACGCCTGGACGATAGCCTTGCGCTTTCAGTTGCTCCACTAGCCAGATCACGAAGGGAGTTTTACCGTTTCCCCCCACCATGATATTACCGACAACCACCACAGGAACTGGCGCACGATAACAGGGCGATTTCCCGCGCAAATATTGGCGGCGCCGATGACGAGCAATCAAACCAAATAAAGCACTAAACGGCCGTAATAGCGCCGTCCAAAGGGATCCTTGATGGCCAAACCAAAGTTGATCCAGCATACTTAGTCACCAAACTGAATACGATGGAGTTGAGCGTAGGCACCGTTGTGCGCGAGCAATGCTTGATGGCTACCTCGCTCAACAATCTCACCCTCATCCACCACCAAAATTTGATCGGCATCTTCAATGGTAGATAGACGGTGAGCAATCACCAGTACGGTGCGGTCTTTTTGCAGCTCATCCAAGGCGGCTTGAATCGCGCGCTCTGACTCTGTATCCAGGGCTGAGGTTGCCTCATCCAGGATTAAAACAGGCGCATTACGTAACAGCGCGCGGGCAATGGCGATACGCTGACGCTGTCCACCCGACAAACTCACGCCATTTTCACCAATCATGGTGTCGTAGCCCTCATCCATACCGCGAATAAAGTCGTCTGCGTAGGCCAACTTAGCGGCATGCTCAATTTGCTCACGGCTATATTGATCGGCCGCGGCGTAGGCTATATTGTTAGCCACCGTATCGTTGAACAGGTGGACATTTTGCGACACCACCGCAACCTGTTGGCGCAAATTACTCAACGTATATTGCTCAATCGGCATCCCATCTAAGGTAATTGAACCGCTGTCTATCTCGTAAAAACGGGTTAAAAGGTTGGCAATGGTACTTTTTCCTGAACCTGACCGCCCCACCAGTGCTAGCGTTTTCCCTGCGGGTACCTCAAAACTCACATGATTCAGTGCCGGCGCTTCTCGTGATGGATAGGTAAAGACCACGTCTTCAACTTTAATGTCGCCGTTAATCTGCTCGGCCTCATGGGTGCCGGTATCTTTCTCGGTCTCAAGTTCCATTAAGTTAAATAAGCTATGACACGCTGCCATCCCGCGCTGAAATTGCGACGTCACGTTGGTTAACGATTTCAGTGGCCGCATCAAACCAAACATGGCACCGAATACCACCGCAAAGGTCCCTGCCGTTAGCTCTGACCGAATGGCTTCGGTGTTGGCGAGAATCAGCACCACCACCAGCGCCATTGACGCGATAAGCTGAATCACAGGGTTGGCAATCGCCTGGGCTGAAACCAGCTTCATGGTTTGCTGACGCATACGGTTACTGACTTTTTCAAACCGTTTTTTCTCGACGTCTTGACCACCATAGCTTAAGACCACTTTATGGCCTTTGAGCATTTGCTCCGCGGAGCTGGTGACCGAGCCCATTGCATCTTGCATATTCGACGAAATACGGCGGAAGCGTTTAGAGACCACTTGAATGGAAATCGCTACAACCGGCGCAATAACCAAAAGAATGGCGGATAACTGCCAACTTGACCAAAACATTAAGATCATCAAGCCAAGAATCGATGCGCCCTCTCTCACCAAACTCACTAATGCGCCACTGGTTGCAGACGCCACTTGTTCGGAGTCATAGGTAATACGCGACAACAGCGCCCCTGACGACTCTTGGTCGAAAAAGCTCACGGGCATTTTCATAAAGTGATTAAACATGCGACGACGCATGGTCATTACCACATTACCCGACACCCAAGATAAGCAATAAGCAGAGACAAAGCTTGATAAGCCACGCACCAACATTAATATCACGAGGTAAAGTGGCATCCATTTAAGGAAATCGCCCTCAACGTCATCGTAAGAAAAGCCTTGATCAAGCAGTGGGCCAAGCATGGAAAGCATCAGGGTGTCACTGGCGGCGTTCATTACCAAGGCGACAATGGCAACGATTAACCCTAGTTTGTAATTAGCAATATAGGGCCAGAGTTGCTTAAACGTCTGCCAGGTCGTTTTATCTTGATATTCGCTCATTAAAATCGTTTTGATGGGTAAAACAGACCGGCATTCTACTCTTTTACCGGTCTGCGTCCAAATTTACTGGCCGACGTTTAAACATCTGACGATACCAAGCCGCACGATGATCTTGGCGCCAACGCGTTAACTGCCAACCCGTGTCGACACGCTGCCAACGGACCTGACCATTGGCTGCGGTATCTAACCACGTCACATCGGCGTGCTCATAGGCGACCCGTACCTGTTGCGCGGGCAACCGCCAAGGATTGAGTAACCCCGTGGATGCCACCGCCCAAGAAGGATTCACCGCACCAATAAAAGAAGGCGAAGAAGAAGAACGACTGCCATGGTGCGGCACCAGCATAATATCGCTGTCCAGCTGCGTTTGATCGCCCAAGGATGCAAGCAAATTTGCTTCTCCCTTTCTCTCAATGTCTCCGGTCAGTAACACGCTGTATTCCCCGTCAGAGATGCGTATGACGCAAGAGTCATTATTGTCTGCAGGTGCCGTTGCCTCTGGCGGCCATAAGGCGGCGAAGTCTAATCCTTGCCACTGCCAGCGCTGCCCTGCCACACACGTTTGATAGCCAGAGCGTACCTCACTGGCACGGCGCCAACGCGGTGAATATTGAGCGACGATAAAATCGGCACCGCCATCGTGATCACTGTCGCCATGGCTGAGAATAAGACCGTCCAGGCGCTCAATGTGTCGACTTTCTAAAATAGGCGCGATGACCGCCTGTGCAATGCCGCCCACTTGCCAACGATTGCCAGTATCATAAAGGATGGCCTTTCCATTTTTACTCACCAACACCGCAAGACCATGGCCAACATCCAACACATCCACTTGCCAGTTCACCGCTTTCGGCGCGCGCCAGGTGATTAACGCGACGATAAACACAATGACCAAGCCGCTGCATCGATGGCACCGCCAACCATATAATCCTATCGCTAACGCTATCACAGTAAACGCCCATCCGATTGATGCCACCGGTACAGTCAACCAACTCGCTGAGGCATTTTCAGCCAGTGCCATCACCGGGATCAGACTGATATTGGCCCACTGCCAACATAACACGCCCCCTAATCCAGTCGTTGACAAAAAAAGGGCCATAAAAACTAACGGTACCGTTATCATTCCCACCCACGGGACCGCAACCAGATTAATAGGCGTTGCCGCCGCACTCACTCCAGAAAAAAAACTGAGTTGCAGCGGTAACATACCAATCAGCAGTACAAGTTGGACGACCAACAGCTGCTTCAACGGCCGCAGCCAGTGCCAGCGCCGGGGCGCTTGTCCCCAACCGGATGAGCGCGAAAAGCCATAATGCGCAAGACATAAGGCACCGACCGCCGAAAATGATAACCAAAAGCTGACCGAGAAGCCGGCTAACGGATCACGCGCAAGTACCAATAACACGGTGAGTTGCAAAAGATTAAGCGGTGAGACGCTGGCACCAAGACGCTTTGCCACCGACACCAATAACAGCGCAATCAATGCCCGTTGGGTTGGCAGTGCAAATCCCGCTAGTGCGGCATAGACTATCGCGACACCGAGTGCCACATAGAGCGGCAACCATGTAAATAAACGCTGCTCTGGCAGCCAAACACGCGCCCAACGGCCAAGTTGCCACCCCATGCCATAAGCCAAGCCAATGTGTAACCCTGAAATCGCCATCAAGTGGGCCAAACCACTTTGTGTCAATGTGTCCCAATGGGCGGCAGTCAGCCACGATCGCTCGCCCAAACTCAATGCTAAAAGGTGAGGGCCAAACCGAAGTGGTGATAAAGTCGGTGTTAAGGTATCAAGCAGCTGCTGACGCCAAGTAATGGTATCGGTTAATTGTGTGACCTGTTTTAAACTGGCTTTGGCGTGTATTCGCCGAGCCACATAATATTTTTCCGCATCAAAGCCGGTTTCATTGAGTCGGCCATACGGTGGCTTAAGCCGTACAGTCAGCTGCCAACGCTCGCCCTGCTTAGGAAAAGGCGCCGATTGCCAGTACACACGTACACGCGCTGAACGAAAAGGCGCCAATCTCGATTGATTAATTTTATCGACATCAAAAATAATCGCTTGCGCGCCGGCTTTATCGCTAAAAAGGGTGCCCACAGTGCCCGTGATTGTAGTATCCTTTTGGTTTGAAATGATGTGGATCACGTTGGCTTGATACAGGTTTGCGGATAATACAGCCCAAGTGAGCCCCAGCGCGCTCCCTGCAAGCCACCACCAACGTGTTTTCATCCCGAAAAAAAAGACAATACAGGTAATGGAGCAGACCCAAAACGGCGGTAATACAGGCCACCATGGTAGTGATAGCAAAGTCAGTGCCGCGGTTATCGTAAAGGTTAGCTTCATCGCGTAATTTCCAGGTAATGTAAACAGGTATGCCCAAGAAGTTTTTTCAACGCTATATGCCAAAGCGGGAGGCGTTGCGCGACAATAAGGCGCTACGCGTATTTGGTAGCCTGTTGCAGGATCCCAATCTGTGGTGCCTTAACCGGCGCTCGGCATCAGGGGCCTTTGCGGTGGGGCTGTTTATGGCATTTGTCCCGCTTCCTAGCCAAATGATCATGGCCGCTGGCCTGGCCATTATGTTCGGCGTGAATCTGCCACTGGCCGTGGCTTTGGTGTGGGTAAGCAATCCAATCACCATGCCGGTGATGTTTTATCTCGCTTACAAACTCGGGACCTGGATGCTGAATACGGCACCTATCCCCTTTCACTTTGAGCTTTCATGGCATTACCTTGCCGAGCAAATGAGCCATATTGGCCCACCTTTTTTATTAGGGTGTATCACTAGCGGGCTCGTCTTCGCGGTGATTGGTTATTTCAGTGTGCGCGGTATTTGGCGCTACTCGGTGGTGAGAAGCTGGCAAAAGCGCAAACTTCGCTTGCCTAAGAAAATCAAACAAGTACTCCCAAAGCCGACCAAACCGTCATCTTAGTGAGCACGTAGCGTAGCGCTCGGTGCATCTTGCGCAAGAGTGAGCCCGAGAAGGTGCGAGTGAGATGGAATAGCTGTTGGTCGTTATACAATCGTTAACACCCTTGAGCGAGACAGATCAAAAAGAGCCCGTCGTAACGGGCTCTTTTTGTCGCTGTCTTTTATGCAGGCTATCTTGTATCAAGGCTATTTTGTATTAAAGCTATCTAGTTTTAGAGCTCTCTGGTATTAAAGCTATCTGGTATTCACGCTATTTGGCACTGAGCACTGCAGCGGGTTGAAGCTGGCAAGCACGACGTGCTGGGTACCAAGCCGCCAGCAAGCTCAGAAGTATCGCCGTGATACTAACAAGTACCACGTCTGTGGCATGTAGCTCACTGGGGAGAAAGTTGACAAAATACACATCACCTGACAAAAAACGATGCCCGACCCAAGCCTCAATCTGAGACAAGATCGCGGTGAGATGACTGGCAATCGCCACGCCCAACACACTGCCAATTGCGCTGCCTAACGCCCCAGAGAACAATCCGTACCAGATAAATATGCGTCGAATCAGGCGATCATTCGCGCCCATTGTGCGTAAAATCGCAATGTCCGCGGCTCTATCTTTTACCGACATCATCAAGGTTGACACCACATTAAAACACGCCACGCCAATCACCAGCACCATCACCAAATACATAATGGCTCTGACCAACTGGATATCGCGATATAAATACCCGAAATCGCCCGTCCAATCTTTTAAGTACACATAAGTAGATAAGGTTTGCCCTACTTCTTGTACGATTTTTCGCGCGTCGAGTACCGGCGAAACCTTAAGCGAGACGCCGGTCACCGCCTCATCCATTCCCATCAGAGCTTGGGCATCTTGGAGACGCATTAATGCCAGCGAATGGTCGATTTGTCCGCCTAACTGCAACAGGCCAGCAACCTGCATTCGCACCCGCTTCGGTGCCCGTAGGTTAAGGCTACTGTCTGTCGCCGGCACCATGACCGTGATCCAGTCACCCTTGCTAACACCGAGCTGAGAAGCAATGCCTTGCCCTAAGACAAGGCGAGACTGCCCCGCTGGCAAGCTTTCCCATCCACCATCGATATAATCACCAATCCGGCTAACCGTGCGCTCTGAGGTGGGATCCACCGCGCGAATTTGTGCGGGCTGTAAGCGAGTGCCATGTTCCATCAATGCCGTAAGCTCGACATAAGGCGCCGCCGCTTCCACCTGTGGGTGCCGTTCACTTTGCGCTTGCACCTGTTGCCAGTTTTCAATCGGACCATTGACCCCAAACACCTGCCCATGAGGCACCACCGACAGCACGCGTTGATTCAACTCTCGCTCAAACCCGTTCATGGCCGATAAACCCACAATGATCACCATGACGCCCACCGCGATACCAATGACCGAGGAAAGAGAAATAAAGGAGACCAAGCGATTTCGCTGCCGAGCACGACTAAAGCGCCGGCCTATCGCCAAGGATAACGGTTTCATGATGCCTCCTGCACAACCAAATGGCCATCTTGCATCATCACTTGGCGATCCAGTTTTGCTGCCAGCTCACTATCATGAGTGACCACTAAAAACGCCGTGCCATGTTTCGCATTCAGTTGTCGCATCAAATCGTAGATCTCTAACGCCGTGGCGTGATCCAAATTGCCTGTCGGTTCGTCGGCCAATACCAACTTCGGCTCATTGACTAAGGCACGTGCAATCGCCACACGTTGGCGCTCACCCCCCGATAACTCCGAGGGGCGATGCTTGAGTCGATGCCCAACCCCAACCGCGTTCAAGATCGCAGTGGCTTGTTTTGCTGCCGCTTTGTGACTGACTTTGTTGATCAGCAAAGGCATCATCACGTTTTCGAGCGCGGTGAAGTCGGCCAACAAATGATGAAACTGATAAACAAATCCTAAGGTTTGATTGCGCAGTGTCGCCTGTTGTGACGCCGACATCGCACTCACTAATGCATCCTCAATCCAAACATCGCCCTCGCTCGGCGCATCAAGCGTGCCAAGCGTGTGCAATAGCGTACTTTTCCCCGAGCCGGATGACCCCACAATCGCCACCAGCTCGCCCGGGGCTATTGTCATTGACACCTGGTTTAACACACAGGTTGATTGCCCACCTTCTTGATAGGTTTTACTGACACGGTGGCAGGACAACAAAGATTTACTCATAACGCAGTGCCTCAGCAGGGTGAACAGATGCCGCTTTAAATGCAGGGAATAAGGTTGCCAACACGCTTAGCACAACGGCTAAGCCGAGTATCATGGCAACTTGAAACGGATTAACAACCACAGGCAACGCTAAGCCGTTACCCAATAGACTCACGCCGAATATCGCCATGATTTCGTTGATGTATGATGCAATCAATACACCAAGCACGCCCCCAATGGCAGCACCAACCAGACCACTTAAACTGCCTTGAGCGATAAAGACAGCCACAATGTCTCTATCTTTCATGCCCAGTGTTTTTAAAATCGCGACCTCGGATTGTTTTTCCATCACCACCATGATCAGCGCGGAAATGATGTTAAATGACGCCACCACAATGATCAGACTCAGCATCAAACTCATCATGTTTTTTTCCATTTTCACCGCTTGAAAGAGCTCACCACGCCAACGTCGCCAATCGGTCCAGGTGGCAGGATCGGCCTTGGGTTTAAGCTGGGTAATCGCAAATGGATCATCCAAAAATAACCGTAAGTCGTTCGCTTGGTTTGGGGAAATACCACTCAGTTTTGCGACATCTTCAATGTTGGCCAGCATCAACTGGTTATCGACATCCGTGCCAGTATGAAAAATCCCACCTACGGTAAATAAACGTTGCGCTGGGATCCGACCGATGGGCGTAAAACGGCTGGCACTGGTGACCATGATTCGGACCGAATCTCCGACCCGTAATTGCAACTCAGATGCCATCGCGCGCCCTATCATCACTTGATAGCGTCCCGGACGCAGTGCCGACATCTCACCTTGCAAAAGGTGGGACGCCAGCGGCTCTGTCGCCTTCGGATCAATCCCTTCAAGTAAACCGGCACTGAGGCCATTACGGCTTTGAATCACCGCATCGGTGGTTTTTATCGGCGCGGTATCGACCACATGCGGCCACTGCTCTATGGTCGATGGTGTCGATCCTAACTGGCCATTGGCGATAATCGCATGGGGCAACACCCCTAAAATACGGCCTTTGAGTTGGGCTTCAAATCCATTCATCACCGATGACACCGTAATCAACGCCAATACACCGATCGCGATCCCCGCGGTAGACATCGACGAGACAAAACGCCCAAAGCGGTCGGCTGAACGGCCACGCAGATAGCGCAGGCCAATAAACACCGACAAAGGTTGATACATAGCACACCTAGCTTATTGTTTTGATTCGCTGCAAGCATACCTGTCCAAGTCAGGCTCGCCAAGTTAACCGCCGCATTTAACCCCCTCTGGATAATACAAATCCATGCCTTTAGGGCGAGAAAGTATCGCTAACCTTTACCTCTCGGTAAGGGTGCGTGATAATCATGAATACAACAGCAATGTAAAGGCACAGTGATGAGCCAAGACGAATACTTCTCTGTGCGAGCGGCCATGCGGATAAATGTGGAGCCTCTCGCCGACAATCAACCGCAACCGGACGCGGATGGCTTCATCGCG
The DNA here is from genome assembly GCF_001996245.1 of Salinivibrio sp. MA607. Lineage (NCBI taxonomy): Bacteria > Pseudomonadati > Pseudomonadota > Gammaproteobacteria > Vibrionales > Vibrionaceae > Salinivibrio > Salinivibrio sp. MA607. Next base: position 70,564 of record NZ_MUFJ01000008.1, read on the forward strand.
GAGATCCCCGCGCCATTTCGCTTGGCGAGCCAATGCGGCCAGCTTGATGCTGACGTGGAAAAGGATTTACAGTCGATTGACCCTAATGACGCGTCAGCATTGTTCCGCATTTTGCAGACTCAAAACGAAAAGCTCACACTGATGATGGGCTACATGCTCAGCCATGAAGATCAGCCTTCTCACCGCTTTATCACCCATACCTTTGGGGCGAGTCGTTTTTCGTACCTGAGTCCATCGCCGTTAGCACTTGGGGTACATGCACGCGTCAAGCTGTTCCTTGATCATCCACCCACAGCCATTTATTGCTACGGCGTGGTGACCGATTGCGAGCATCACCAAGAAGACGATGGCAATCAGCCTCACTATTTGATCCAAATCCAGTACACACGGTTATTGGAAGAAGACCAAGACACTCTCATTCGTGCCGCGTTGTATCATCAGCAAAAACTCTTAAAAAAACGCGCACGCGACCGAAAACAATCAAGCAGTTAAACTCATGACCCAACAACCGCTCTACGCTTTCACTCTGCCCACGGGCCCCGGCGACGTTAAACACCTTGGTAACCTAGCAGGGGCCGCGCTTCCGCTAGCGATTGCAACCTTAACCCAACAGCATGCGGGCCCGGTTTTTCTATTGGTCCCGGATAACCAAACCGCGGTGCGATTACAGCCGGCCATTCGCCAGTTCACCCAAGGTGAGTGCGATCTTTTTCCGGATTGGGAAACGCTGCCGTACGACAGTTTTTCGCCCCACCAAGACATTATCTCGGCACGCCTATCTTGCTTGTATCAACTGCCGCACCAGAAAACGGGAGTATTAATCGCACCGGCCAGTACGGCACTGCAACGCGTCACACCAAGACAGTTTTTGCACCAACATGCGTTAATGGTGAAAAAAGGCGATATTCTTTCGCTTGAAAAGCTGCGTGATCAACTCACCGATGCCGGCTACCGCCATGTTGATCAGGTGATGGAACATGGTGAATTTGCCAGCCGCGGCTCCATTCTTGATTTATTCCCAATGGGCAGCGACGAACCCTATCGCATTGACTTTTTTGATGATGAAGTCGATACCATTCGTCAATTTGATCCGGAAAACCAGCGCTCAACCGGCGAACTGACTCAGATCCAATTACTGCCGGCTCATGAGTTTCCTACCGATGATGCCGCCGTCGAATACTTTCGCGGCCGTTTTCGTGAACACTTTGAAGCGCGCCGAGAGCCTGAGTCGATTTATCAGCAAGTCAGCAAAAAAACCTGGCCAGCGGGGATCGAGTATTGGCTGCCGCTATTTTTCGAGCAAACCGAAACCTTGTTCGATTATTTGCCTGACAACACACTTATCTTATCGGTCGGCGATATCGATGCGGCGATCAGCCACTTTGAAGCAGATGTCGCTAACCGCTATGATCAACGCCGTGTTGATCCGCTGCGTCCACTGCTTCCTCCCGATGCACTATGGCTGAGCAAAGACACCCTGTTTGCGACACTCAAACAGTACCCTCGGCTTAAGCTTGAAAGTGACAGCGTCACAGAAAAAGCCGGACGCGAGAATCTGGACATCTCGCCACTGCCGCCACTGACCGTTAACCACCAAGCGAAAGAGCCGTTGGCCGCATTGCGTCAATTCAGCGAAGTGTATAGCGGTAAGGTGATTTTCTCGGTCGAATCGGAAGGTCGACGCGAAGCATTGTTGGATTTACTTAGCCAAGCGAAAATCCGTCCTATGGTCGCAGATGGCTTATCCGAAGCCCTATCACAACCCGGTCGTTTTGGTTTAATCATCGGTCCGGTGGATCAAGGCTTTATTGATAACCCGCGCCAATTTGCCCTGATCTGCGAAAGTGATATGTTCGGCGAGCGCGCCGTGCAACAACGCCGACGCGAAAAACGCAAACAAACCGTCAGTAATGATGCGGTGATCCGCAGCTTGGCAGAGCTCAAACCGGGACAAGCAGTGGTTCACCTTGAGCACGGTATTGGCCGCTATCAAGGTTTGCAGACCTTAGAGGCCGGCGGCTTAAAAACCGAATACATGACGCTCGAATACCAGCAAGGAGCCAAACTGTATGTGCCTGTCGGCGCATTGCATTTAATTAGCCGTTACTCTGGCGGAGCGGAAGACACCGCACCTATCCATAAATTAGGCGGCGAAGCGTGGGAAAAAGCCCGTCGCCGTGCGGCCGAAAAAGTCCGTGATGTCGCCGCAGAGCTTTTGGATGTCTATGCCAAACGCGAAACCAAGCCAGGCTTTACCTTTACTCATGACAAAGAGGCCTATCAAACATTTCGGGCCACCTTCCCGTTTGAAGAAACCGCAGATCAGTCTCAAGCGATTAATGCGGTGTTATCCGACATGTGCCGCCCGATCGCCATGGATCGCCTGGTCTGCGGCGATGTTGGCTTCGGCAAAACGGAAGTGGCAATGCGGGCGACGTTCCTCGCCGTAAACAACAGTAAGCAAGTTGCTGTATTAGTGCCAACCACCTTGCTCGCGCAACAGCACTTTGAAAACTTCCGCGATCGATTCGCTAACCTGCCAGTGCGGGTTGAAGTGCTCTCACGTTTTAAATCCGCCAAAGAGCAAAAAGCGATCATGGCCGATTGCGAAGCCGGCAAAGTCGACATACTGATCGGCACCCATAAGTTACTGCAATCCGATGTCAAAGTACGGGATTTAGGCTTACTGATTGTCGACGAAGAACACCGCTTTGGGGTACGTCAAAAAGAGAAAATCAAAGCCATGCGTGCCAATGTTGATATTCTCACGCTCACCGCCACACCGATTCCCCGGACACTCAATATGGCCATGAGTGGCATGCGTGATCTGTCGATTATTGCGACCCCGCCCTCACGACGCTTAGCGGTGAAGACTTTTGTCCGCGAGCGCGAAGACAACTTGATCAAAGAATCGCTCTTGCGCGAAATCATGCGCGGGGGGCAAGTGTACTTTTTGCACAACGATATCGAGACAATAGAAAAAACCGCGAATGAAATCAGTGACATGATCCCTGAAGCTCGCGTGACCGTGGCGCATGGGCAAATGCGCGAGCGTGAGCTAGAAAAAATCATGAGTGATTTCTATCACCAAAAGTACAATGTATTGGTGTGTACCACCATCATCGAAACCGGCATCGATATTCCCTCAGCCAACACCATTATTATTGATCGCGCCGATCACTTTGGCTTGGCGCAGCTTCATCAGTTGCGTGGCCGGGTTGGACGCTCACACCACCAAGCCTATGCGTATCTGCTCACGCCACATCCAAAACGCATGACCAAAGATGCGGTCAAACGACTCGACGCCATTGCCGCGCTGGAAGATTTAGGGGCCGGTTTTACTCTCGCGACGCAAGATTTGGAAATTCGTGGGGCGGGCGAGTTATTGGGCGATGAGCAGAGCGGCCAAATTCAATCGATTGGCTTTACCCTCTACATGGATATGTTAGAGCAAGCGGTTGAAGCCTTAAAAGAGGGCAAAGAGCCAAGCCTAGATGCACTGCTCAATGAACAGACCGACATTGAATTGCGGCTACCTGCCCTATTACCGGATGACTATATTCCGGACATTAATATGCGTCTATCGATGTATAAACGCATTGCCAGCGCCAAGTCCAACGACGACATGAACGAGCTGCAAGTCGAGCTGATTGACCGCTTTGGATTACTGCCTGATGCGGCGAAGAACCTCCTCCACATTCAGCAACTGAAAATACGTGCCGCGAGCCTAGGCGTGAAGAAGATCGAGGCCAGTGAACGGGGTGGCTTAGTGGAGTTTCATGAAAACGCGCAAATTGATCCCGGATTTTTAGTGGGACTGTTACAATCTCGCCCAGATAAGTTTAAGTTTGACGGGCCAACTAAGATCAAGTTTGTCGAAACGCTCACCGACCGACGCGAGCGGATGAACTTTATTGATGAGCTGTTGACTCAATTTGCGAGCCATCAGTTAGTCGCCTAGTGCGTCAACAAACCCAATGAAAGGCGGCTGACAACGTCGCCTTTCATTACCAATGGAGTAACCAGTGAGAAATCATCAACGTCCCGCGAAAGATTGGCGCTCAGCCGCAGGCCTAAAAGGACTTGTGGTGTTATTACTGTTGTCATTAAGCCAACCCGTCTGGGCTAAACGGCTTTATGATGTCGAATTAATTGTTTTTAAGCGCAACCAAGATCCTGCAAGCGTAGAAGAAAACTGGCCATCGCAAGACAGCGAGAGCAGTGTGAGCCGCGGCGTGCCAGTCACCAATCAACGCGCGTTACAAGACGCCGGGTTAACGCCATTGTCACCTAACCAATGGCAACTTAACGATGCCTACAACAAATTAAAAAACCATGCAGGCTTTACGCCCATGGTTCATGTGGCATGGCGCCAAGATGACAGTGGTCGAGCGGCACTGCCTTTACTGCGAGTGATGGCAGGAAAAGACTATCGCGCAAGTTTTAATCCCGACGGCACGCCGATCAAAGCAACACCTGAGCCGAAGACCGCTGACGACCCTACCGATGGCTTAAGCCGCAAAGACTRGGACGAACAAAGCGTCTCCGAGCCCGCGACACCGCAGGGATTGTATGAACTTGACGGCACACTACGTGTCTATGTCCAGCATTACTTATATGTCGAGGCCGATATGGTGTTACGCGAGCCGACTGAACGTCGCGCTTTAGTTGAAGACATCATTGATATGCCACTGCAACGCGCCGATGCTGCCGCGAATCAAAATAACGATGTGCAAGTGGCAGGGCTACAGAAAGTAGAAAAACAATACCATGTTGAACGCTACTTGCAGCCTTATGCATTTACCCACAAACGCCGTATGCGCAGTGGTGAAACACATTATCTCGATAATCCAATGATGGGATTGATTATTCAGGTCCGCAAAGTCAATAACGGTTAATCGACAGTCGCTCATTGAAAGCCGTTCATTGAAAGCCGCTCATCGAAAAAATCGCATTAAAAAGCCGGCACATCAAGCCGGCTTTTTTAGTTTCACGCTCACAGCCCCAGTCAGACTATGAGGATGACGGTTTCGCACCCGGCTTGCCCGTATGGCGACGATTTTTACTCATCGGTTTATGCCCTCGTGCTTTTTCGCCCGAACGTTGGCCATCTTGATACTGCTTTGGCTTCTTCGGTTTTTTCGGCTTCAGTGGTCGCGTATCTAACCGCGACTCCGGCAGTGGATTCGCCACTGGGAAACCCTCAAGGCTAAGGCGCGGTAACACTTGCTTGGTTAGACGTTCAATCGCAAAGAGATCTTTAGCTTCGTCGGCACAGACGAGCGAAATCGCATGACCCACAGCGCCGGCCCGTCCGGTCCGTCCAATACGGTGAACATAATCTTCAGCGACATGGGGCAAATCAAAGTTAACCACTTGTGGTAATTGCGCAATATCGATGCCACGCGCGGCAATATCGGTCGCGACAAGCACACGTACATCACCGGTTTTGAATTGCTCCAGTGCTTTGGTACGTGCGCCTTGGCTTTTATTACCGTGAATCGCGGCAGCACTGACGCCATACTCATCTAAATAACGCGACAGACGATTGGCACCGTGCTTGGTTTTACTAAAGACCAACACTTGTTGCCAGTTGTTATCGGCAATTAACGATAAGAGCATCGGCGCTTTTTGCTTTTTATCAACAGGATAAATGCACTGTTCGACACTGGTCGCCGCTTGGTTAGCAGGGCTGACCGAAATCTCTACCGGATTGTTGACCATGCCTTTGGCAAGTTGACGGATCTCATCCGAGAAGGTGGCTGAGAACAATAGATTCTGACGTTTCGCAGGCAAAGCGGCCAAAATCTTACGGATATCACGAATAAAGCCCATATCCAGCATGCGATCGGCTTCATCCAGCACCAACACTTCAAGTTGCGAAAAGTTGACGGCATTTTGGTTATACAGATCCAATAAACGACCCGGCGTTGCCACGAGGACGTCGGCCCCTTTACGCAATTTCATCATTTGCGGGTTTATCTTCACCCCACCATACACCACCAGCGAGGTCAGCGGCGTGTACTGACTGTATTGTTCAACGTTTTTATGAACTTGTGCGGCGAGTTCACGCGTTGGCGTTAAAATCAAAGTGCGAACGTGATTCGGGCGTGCACGTTTACCGGCTTGCAAACGTTCTAAAATCGGTAACGTAAACCCAGCGGTTTTACCGGTGCCGGTTTGCGCGGCAGCCATCACATCTTGGCCTTCAATTACTGCCGGAATCGCTTTAGCCTGAATCGGTGATGGGATGGTATAGCCTTGCTCTTGCACGGCTTTAAGGAGTGGTGCAGATAGTCCTAAAGAGGAGAAACTCATCAATTGATCTCAWTAAATAAAAAAATGTCGCCACGTGTAGACACCCTACCCGTCGCTTAAGGGCATGAATATCAATATCGTTGTATGAGGAAAACTCGGCGTTCAGGAGGGTTGCTCTAGAAGTGATATCAATAATCTTGATTGCGGCGCCATTGTGACGACTTTCGCGCCATTGAGCAACAATTATCGCAAAAGCGCCATCTTCAAAAAGAAAACCGGGGACAGGCCCCGGTTTAGATTAGGCGCGTTATCCCACTTTAGTGCAGCTTCAAGCTTGGACGTAACACACGGTTAATGCGGCCGACTAACATCATCAAGCCGGTTTTTACATAGCCGTGCAACGCAATTTGATGCATGCGATACAAAGAAATATAAACCACACGCGCGATGCGCCCTTCGATCATCATTGAGCCTTTGGTCAGGTTCCCCATTAAGCTGCCAACCGTCGAGAAGCGGCTTAAGGAAACCAGCGAACCATGATCTTTAAACACATAAGGTTTAAGTTCACGCCCGTTCATTTTCGCAACAATATTGCTAAAGCACAGGCTCGCCATTTGATGGGCAGACTGCGCGCGCGGTGGCACTTTACTGCCATCTTCCTGCGTGCACGCCGCACAATCACCAATCACAAAAATATCGTCGTCACGGGTGGTTTGTAAGGTGTTCTTCACCTCAAGCTGATTAATGCGGTTGGTTTCTAAACCCGCAATATCTTTCAAGAAATCAGGCGCTTTAATCCCCGCAGCCCAAACCATAATGTCGGCATGGATACGTTCACCCGATTTGGTTTCTAGGCCATCTTCATCAGCTTTTACCACAAAGGTGTTGGTTTTTACTGTTACGCCGAGTTTTAATAACTCTTGATGCGCGGCACTAGAAATACGTGGCGGTAACGCCGGTAGGATTCGCTCGCCTGCTTCAACCAAGGTCACATTCAACTTAGAGTTCTCGAGGTCACGGAAACCATAGTTGCGCAGCTCTTTAATCGCATTATGCAGCTCAGCCGACAATTCAACGCCTGTCGCCCCCGCACCGACAATGGCAATATCAACACTGCCGTCACCGTGTTTCGCGTGCAGGCGCATAAACTCATTGTTCATTTCACGGCGGAAACGGTGTGCCTGTTTCGGGTTATCCAGGAAAATACAATTGTCACGCACGCCAGGGGTATTAAAGTCATTAGAGGTCGAGCCAATCGCCATCACTAAGGTGTCATATTCGAGCTCACGCTCGGGCATTAATAGCTCGTTATTCTCGTCATACATGGGCGCGAGGGTGATCACCTTACGTTCGCGATCAATATCCCACAATGTGCCCATTTGGAAATCAAACCCATGATTTTTAGCATGCGCGCGATAGCTTAATGCATCGACGCCTTCATCCATCGATCCCGTGGCCACCTCGTGCAGCAAGGGTTTCCATAAATGGCTACTGTTTTTATCGACGAGGGTGATTTCAGCACGGCGTTTGCGGCCTAACGTGCGGCCTAGCTTGGTCGCGAGCTCAAGCCCGCCTGCACCACCGCCGACAACGATAATTTTGGTCACTTCTACATCCTTACCTTAATTAAAAAACACTCGCTAGCCGCACGTATGCCACTAGCTAAAATCGGTCTTAAGTACGCCACTTTCTATTTGTTAGTGACTAACGACATAATCTGTATCAGTGCGTGTGGTTTATTGCTGTGTAGTTGGTCAGCACGCCCGTCCATTTTGCCGTAAAATGGCGATCACTTCGACCCTTGTCTGTGCTTTATTTACGGATAAAATGTAGGAAAATAACACCAAGCGCGTATAACAATGGCCTAGCTATACGCTCGATACGGGAAAGTGACCATCAGGTAGACTTTTTAAAGTGCGCAATCGCTTGTAGATGCGTAGAAAGGTTTTTAAATTTATGGGTTTGCGCCTCATCCCAACGCACAGGATAGAAAGGTGAAAGCAGATGATAGCTACGTTGACTGTCTAGCACGTCGTCTTCACGTGATAGGATAACCAACGCCCGCTGCTGGTTACGCTGACGAAAATCAGTGACACATTTAGTTGCAATATCTTCGTACTCTTCAGGACGGTCGATTTTGCCCGGCATATTTTCCTGAGGGTGCAAGTTAGGGTTGATCAGAACCTGTTTTATCCCGCACAAAAATCCAATTCGCTCTGACCAATACCCGCCTAGCCCAACACCACATATTAATGGGTTAGGATCCTGGCTGGCTTCGATCTGCGTTTGCACCTGTTTAAGTAAGTGCTGCATATCATGCTTGGGGTGCAGGGTGCTGTAATTAATGGTGCGAACATCGTCGTCAACAAATTGAAGTTGAAGCACTTTTTCGTGGTTGCCTGGACTGGTGGCATCAAAGCCATGCAGATAGATGATCATAAGCGGTCCTTGCTGATTGCGCTAAGAATGTAATGGCCTTTATCAATAGCATAGCTGCTTACACGCAAAAATGAGCAAGATCACCCTAGCGAGGATCAGGGTATTTTTATCCAGCCATGCCTTGCAAACGCGACGCCCATTGCTCAAGTTCTTCTATCAAGTGCGTGCGTTGATCATCATCCAAGCTTTTATCGAACCTGAGTAACCAGTCAAGGCGCCGAGAGCGATAGATCGCCATGTCTGTCTGCGTATCACTACCACCGCGCCAGGCGACGAGGTCATCCACCCATTGACGCAGTTGACTGTCCAAGTCATCGCGTTGGCGTGTCTCAATCAGGTTAAATAGCCGCGCTTGCAACTGCTCACGTACCGTAATGAAGGTCGGCATCGCGCGTTGCTGGTAGTCCGCCATCTCAGCGTAGAATGGCGCTTGGCTGTCTGTGGTGTGTCCGACCCAACCCTCAGTGCGCTCTTCAAGCTCTTCTTGTTGCTCGGCTAGCCGTTCTTGCGGTGATTGCTGGTCACGGCGCGCTTGTGCCTCAGCAATTTCGTCTTTTAAAAATTGGGTCAATCGCTCAGCCTGACGATCATCCAGGCTTTGCAATAAACGCGTCGTCGCCGGGATCAGTGCATTGAGTGTGGCTTGTATCCGAGTTTTAAACCCAGCTTGATGATCGCGCAATTGGTCCCATGTTTGCCGTTCCGTACTTTGCGCGGCGATCAAGGTGAGCCGATCCGCTAACCGAGGCAACTCCTCCACGCGATGCCATTGCTGAACTGCATCGAGGTCCGCTTTTACTTGGCGCGATTGGGTGGCGGTCAGGTCGACAATATCGTCCAGGTAATAGTGAATCCAAAACGGCAACGTATTGTACGCAAGCTCCGTGGTACATCCCGCAAGCACCAACAGACAGCCCACAAGCCAGCCTGTTCGACACCGCCGTTTGCAATCCTTGACCATATTGTCTCCTTATCCTTATTCGCCTATGCGTCAGCTACGAGGGATTTATCCGAATGTAGCGGGCGGTCTACTCTGAAAGCTGTTGATACAGCACGTCCGCTGCTTGATTGTACGCAGGTAATCCATACAGATTCGCCCCCACCTCATACCAACATAGTGCTAAATAGTCGGTAAACGGCAACCAAGCGTTGACGCGTGCGAGGATAACATTCACCGATTTTAGTTGCTGAAGACCACAATAACGCGCCACCACAGTGTGTGGTAACCAGCCATTAGCACGACAAAAGAGCGCGATGTCAAGATAAGGATCACCGGCGCGGGCATACTCCCAATCAAGCACACACGGGTTACCATCCGGCTCGATCACCACATTGTAAGCGCCTAAGTCCATGTGACACACCGCCGATGGCTCATACGTTGGGAGCGGGCTGTGTGTGAGCACCTTATGTTTGAGCCGGTGTAAACGCGCTACCACACCATCAGGCAGTTGCTTTTCATAATGAGCGCATTGTGCCTCGACGGACGCGGTTTCCAGATCCGTCGGCAGTTGGTGAATACGGGATAAAAGTGGAATAAGGATCGATGCCTGATCGGTTTTTAGATTACAAAGCGGTTCGCCATCCACCCAAGGCACCAATAATCCTTCGCCGTTGTGGACAACCGGCTGACGCGCCAGCTCATGCTCAGCGGCCAAAGATTGCGCCTGAGCTTCACGCGCACGGTCAATGGCAAAAGCATTCGCCGCTCGACCATGGGGACGCCAAACACTGCGCCCCCCCTGTGAGTCGGTGAGTCGTAAACAGCGATTTGTCAGGCCCGCTGCCAACGGCTCGACACCGGTAACCTCGGTAGGGACACCATAATAGCGCGTCAGTGCGGTAGATAAAGTCTGCGCCAGAGCAGGAGACCATTCAACGGCTGACAAAGCGTTCTACATCCTGCCAAGCGATCACTCCTGACTGTAAGTCCATTAACTGCAAACTTAGCTGATAAGGGGCCTGACCGGTGATTTTACCGCTCAGTTGATACTGCGCACCCAGCATGCGGCCATATTGCATAATGGTCGCGGGATCCACCAGCACCTGATTCGCTGCCAACCCTAACGAGGCGCGGACCGCCTGTACTCTCGCTTCAGGAACAGGCGTTATCCGACCGGATTCGATTAAGCCCGCTTGCAACTGCGTTGAATACCTTGGGGTAGGAAAATAATCGCCACTGCTATTTTGGATCGGTTGGACCAAGGTCACCGGCGATACCTTTAAAGGCTCACTCGCCAATAAGGCTTCCACCGCAGCACGCATGGCGCGATCAATGCCGTTATGCACCTGCGAATCTGATAAACGTGCGGCGCGGTTGGTGTCTGGCGACGGGTTAACCGGCTGGTAGCGAGGCGCACACCCTGCGAGTAACAGCACGAGCGCGCCCACCATTAGTTGAGGCAAGCGCAACTTGCCCCATTTTTTCGTCCATCGGCGTGACCACTCAAGGTTCGCGGTTTTCATGGTTTCATTCATATTTAATGTGTTAACCCACCACCATGGGCCCAAGCGCTCGCCCACCCACTAAATGCATGTGGATATGATAGACCTCTTGGCCACCATGTTGATTACAGTTCATGATCAAACGATAGCCGTTTTCGGCAACCCCTTCGTCCGCTGCAATTTTCTTGGCCACGGTAATCATACGCCCGAGCGCGAGCTCATCATCTGGCTCCACATCATTGGTCGTTGGGATCAATTTGTTGGGCACAATAAGCACATGAACCGGCGCGCGCGGATTAATATCACGGAAGGCAGTAACAAGTTCATCCTGATAGACAACATCCGCGGGGATTTCTTTGCGAATGATTTTGCTGAAAATAGTTTCTTCCGCCATGGTCGATTCCCTTTTATGATTGTGTGTCGGCCAAGTATGCGGCAGCCCCCAATGAAGGGCAATATGCTAACGGTACGAATGTGCAACAATTCGGTCAATGCGCGGTGAAATATCCGTCAATCCCCGGTAAAAACAGGGGCTGAATCAAGTAATCGATTGCGTTACCATAGCACCGATGCATTGACATGTAAGGATCACACCATGACCACCCTGCTTTTCAAAAACGCTTCTGTCGTCAACGAAGGACACGTTGTTGAGACCGATGTACTGATCGAAAATGGCCGCATTAGCCAGATTGCTCGCGACATCAGTGCCCCTGCGGCCGCCGATTGTCGCGTGATTGATGCAACCGGCAAACACCTATTACCTGGAATGATTGATGACCAAGTTCACTTTCGTGAGCCTGGCTTCCCGAAAAAAGGCACCATTGCCACTGAATCGAAAGCCGCGGTTGCCGGCGGCATCACCACCTACATGGAAATGCCCAACGTTAACCCGCCGACCACAACGCGAGAGGCACTGGAAGAAAAGTATCAACGCGCATCACAATCCAGTCATGCCAATTACGCCTTTTATCTTGGCGCTACTAACGACAATATCGATGAGATCCGTCGTCTTGATCCCAACGCTGCGTGTGGCGTGAAGGTATTTATGGGCGCGTCAACCGGGAACATGTTGGTCAACGATCCTGAAACACTGAACGCAATTTTTGCCGACTGCCCAACGCTGATCGCAACCCATTGCGAAGACACGCCAATGATCAATGAACTGGAAGGCATATATCGGGAAAAATATGGCGACGACGTCCCCATTGATGCGCACGCCCATATTCGTTCCAAAGAAGCGTGCTTAAAATCGTCGCAACTGGCGGTTAACTTGGCCAAAAAACACGGGACACGCTTGCATGTATTGCATCTGACGACCGAAGACGAGCTGTACCAGTTTGAGCCTGCTAAAACCCTAGAAGCCTTGCAGCAAAAGCAAATCACTGCCGAAGCCTGCGTTCATCACCTGTTTTTTAATCGCGACGACTACGACAGCAAAGGGACACTGATCAAATGTAATCCTGCGATCAAAGAGGCGCACCACCAGCAGGCGCTCATTCAAGCGGTGAAAGACGGGGTTATTGATGTAATTGCTACCGATCATGCGCCGCACACCTTTGAAGAGAAGCAAAATACCTACTTTAACGCCCCAGCCGGCCTACCCTTAGTGCAACATGCCTTGCAAGTGGCGTTAGAATTTTATCATCGCGGGATTTTTGATTTGCCGTTGGTGGTACAAAAAGTGGCTCATGCGCCGGCTGTTCGCTATCAGGTGAAAGAGCGCGGTTTCGTTCGTGAAGGCTACTGGGCCGACTTAGTACTGGTGGATCTGAACCAAACTCAGACAGTCAGCCAAGAAAATCTCTTTTATCAGTGCCAGTGGTCACCGTTTGACGGCCACACCTTTGGGTCAAGCATTGAGATGACTCTCGTTAATGGCGAAGTCGCGTTTGAGCACGGTCAGCACAGTGAGAAGCGCTACTCCACGCGTCTAGCGTTCGACCGCAGCTAAACGACGTAACCCTTAATCGATACGCGCGCGACACCAAAACGAATCCGTCGCGCGCTTTTCTTTTTGCCTGCGCGGTCAAACTCTCACATCACAAACCTTGCTTATAATAACGATTTGCTTTTATATCCGAATCGTTTATTGTGTTGTTGATATATGGATATTCACGCTGCTTGGTTTCAACACCGGATGATGTTGAAAAGCTGTGTTCGCAAGGAGAGGTAACCTTAAGCGTCTTTCGGTTATCGCGACACTCGTATCCTACCTCTTCCACTGGCGTAAGCCGTTCAAAGGCACCAGCTGGCTGATATCCGCATCAGGGCGTACATTGCAAAGCCATCGCAAGCAATGATGACCCCACATGAATGACTCACGTTTGCTCGGTAATCCAGCAGGCGTAACCCAAATCATCGAGCCATCGCCGCAGTCCATATCATGCACGTTATTGTCGTGCAGAAGGCACCGGCAAGCTCGGGACGTCGAATAATCAACCAGTGAGGTGATGATGTCTTCATCTGCTTCTAAGCCACTGCTCAGTGTCAAAAACTTGAGCGTGTCATTTACTACCAACGACGGTATGGTCGATGCCGTTAAAAACGTAAGCTTTGACATCATGCCCGGTGAAACCGTGGCTGTCGTTGGCGAATCAGGATCGGGTAAATCGGTCTCTAGCAGTGCCGTGATGGGCCTGCTGCCCAATAACGCAGTGGTAAAACCTGAATCGCAAGTAAGCTTTAACGATACCAATGTTCTGACCTTGTCGACCAAGCAAATTCAGAAAATGCGCGGTGATCGTGTCGCGATGATTTTCCAAGAGCCAATGACCTCACTGAACCCGTATATGCGCGTTGGCGAGCAGTTAACCGAAGCCATTCAGTGTCACCACCGCACCACGTCAGACAAGGCCAAGCAGCGGATTATCGATCTCCTTAATTTAGTCCACCTTCCTAACCCCACTAGTGCATTGCAAAAATACCCGCATGAGTTTTCAGGCGGCCAATTGCAACGCATCATGATTGCTATGGCCCTAGTGAATGAGCCTGACTTGCTGATCGCCGATGAGCCAACAACGGCCCTGGATGTAACGGTACAAGCCGAAGTATTGAACTTGATTGGCGAACTACAGCAAAAGATGGGCATGGCGATCATGTTTATCTCCCATGACTTGGCCGTGGTGAAACACTTAGCCGACCGCGTTGTGGTGATGTGTAAAGGTGAAGTGGTTGAAACCAACGACACCAAAGCCTTGTTCGATAATCCGCAAGAAGATTACACCAAAATGCTGATTGACGCGGTACCGCGTGGTCGCAAAGCGGCTGTCRACGAGGATTCAGAAAACTTGCTAACCGTGGATAATGTCACCATCAAGTATTTCCTTGGTGCTGACTTCTTTGGCGGCAACAAACGCTATTTTGAAGCGGTGAGCGACATTAGCTTATCGCTACGCCGTGGGGAGACCTTAGGTATCGTGGGCGAGTCTGGATCGGGTAAATCGACCCTGGGCCGCGCAATTATGCGCTTGTTGCCCGTTGCCGAAGGCCGAGTCTGTTTTCGAGGTCACGATATCCACGAAATAAAAAACAGTGAGAATAAAGCGCTATGCCGCGATATGCAGATGGTGTTCCAAGACCCATTTGGCTCACTGTCGCCCCGCATGACGGTCGGTGAAATTGTGGCTGAGGGCTTGCGCACTCACTTTCCAGAGCTCGACAAAAAAGAGCGTCTCGATCGGGTAAAAGATGCCCTTTATGAAGTACGTCTCGATAGTTCCGCGATTAACCGTTATCCGCACGAGTTCTCTGGCGGTCAGCGTCAGCGAATTGCGATTGCACGCGCCTTGATCTTGAATCCTGCGTTTATCTTACTCGACGAACCAACCTCTGCATTGGACCGTTCAGTGCAGTTGACCGTGATTGATTTGTTGAAAGACATTCAACAGCGTCACAATATTGGCTATCTGTTTATCAGCCATGACTTGAGTGTGGTTCGTGCGCTATCAGACCGCGTCATGGTCATGCAAAACGGCAAAGTCATGGAGGCGGGCACACCAGAAGAAATCTTCCATCACCCGCAACACGAATACACGCGTAACCTGATTGCCGCGTCGTTCGATCTGGAAGAAGAGGAAGTGGCTTAGCCCACGCAGTGATGTCCAAACGGGCAACATCGATCGGTAGACAAAAAATGCGCCAAATTGGCGCATTTTTTATGACATCTATCCGCTTAGGCTCTGCCCGACTCAACGCCTTCTCATTAACGCAAACTGGCGTTAAGCCGAACAGGTCCAATTGACGGATTAATCATCCATTTCAGCTATCTTCACCTTCCAGGTATCCGGGCCAATCTGGTGCGCGTTTTGCCCTTGCGCATCAACCGCTACGGTCACGGGCATGTCTTCCACCTCAAATTCGTAAATGGCCTCCATACCGAGATCTTCAAACGCGACCACGCGCGCTTTTTTGATCGCTTTTGATACCAAGTACGCGGCACCGCCGACCGCCATGAGGTACACCGCTTGGTGGTTTTTAATCGATTCCACCGCCGCAGGACCGCGCTCAGCCTTACCGATCATGCCGGTGAGTCCGGTTTCTGCCAGCATCATATCGGTAAATTTGTCCATGCGCGTTGAGGTGGTTGGGCCTGCTGGACCGACTACCTCATCCCCCACCGCATCGACAGGGCCAACGTAATAAATAAAGCGGCCGTTAAAGTCGACCCCCTCGGGAAGGCCTTCGCCATTGCGCAGCATTTCTTGTAAGCGTTTATGTGCGGCGTCGCGTCCGGTCAAGATCTTACCTGATAACAACACAGTTTCGCCGGTTTTCCAGCTCTGCACGTCTTCTTTGGTCACGGTATCTAAGTTAACACGGCGGACGTTATCCCCCACTTCCCAGGTGACCTGTGGCCAGTCGTCCAGTTTTGGTGGTGCCAATTCGGCTGGGCCTGAGCCATCAAGCGTAAAGTGAACATGGCGTGTGGCGGCACAGTTCGGGATCAAGCATACCGGCTTAGAAGCGGCATGGGTGGGCGCGGTTTTTACTTTCACATCCACTACCGTGGTCAGGCCGCCCAAGCCTTGAGCACCGATACCCAGCTTGTTCACCCGATCAAAAATATCTAACCGCAGTGCTTCATCCGCATTGCTTGGACCACGGTCGATAAGCGCTTGAATATCAATGTGCTCCATGAGCGATTCTTTGGCCAATACGGCGGCTTTCTCGGCCGTGCCACCAATTCCAATACCTAACATACCCGGTGGGCACCAACCCGCGCCCATGGTCGGCAATGTTTTCTCAACCCACTCAGCCACATCGTCAGATGGATTCAACATCACCATCTTAGTTTTGTTTTCCGAACCACCGCCTTTGGCTGCAATTTGAATGTCCACCGCGTCGCCCGGCACCATATCGATGTGCACCACCGCAGGGCTATTATCGCGGGTGTTTTGGCGTTTACCGGCCGGATCGGCAACCACGGAGGCACGTAGCGGATTGTCAGGGTTGGTGTAGGCACGTCGTACCCCTTCATCGACCATTTCTTGCACCGTCATATCATGACGATCCCACTGCACCGCCATGCCCACTTTGACAAAGCAGGTGACAATACCTGTATCTTGGCAAATAGGACGCTTACCTTCCGCCGACATGCGGGAGTTAATCAGAATTTGCGCAATGGCGTCTTTTGCCGCCTGGCTTTGTTCCTTGTTGTACGCTTTTTCAAGGGCTTGTACAAAATCAAGGGGATGGTAGTAAGAGATATATTGCAGGGCATCTGCAACACTTTCGATCACGTCTTGCTGTTTAATTGTGGTCATCATTGCCTCTGGTGTCATTTGCAGGACCCAAAGCGGGTATCCAGTGTGGGGGAGCTTTCCCCTCGTTATTATCGGTTGGCGATCAATTTTCGAGTAGCGCTCGATTGTCGGTTGACGCTAGATGTAAATCGCATATGGCCAAGTTGCCTCATCGAATTATAGAAGTTGATAATGGCAACAGCGTTGCTTGGTTATTTGTGTTGGCCCATGCCGGAAAAGGCCTAGCTATGATACGCTTAGCGCTATTCGCGCGCCACACAGCGCTTCAACCGTGATCACAAAAAGAACAATGCAGCGACAAAATGCCATGACACTGACAACGACGCCCATCGATTATACGCCGGATCTTGCGGTGACCCTCTTTGATCGGATTGCCCACCAGCCCTGGGCGATGCTGCTCCACTCGGCCACGCGAACCCACCCAGACAGTCGTTTCGATATCTTGGTCGCCGATCCGGTTGCCACCATTACTGCGCGTTATAACCAAGTGACAACCTGTTACGCAGATGGCACAACCACCACCCATACGCAAGACCCTTTTCACTGGGTGGCCGATCTTCAGGCCAAGCTTTTACCCACCGCGGATCCGATAGCGCCTTGGCCATTTATTGGTGGCGCCTTGGGGTACTTTGGCTATGATCTCGGTCGATGGGTAGAAGTGCTACCGGCATTGGCGAAAGACGAGCTCGAGGTGCCGGATATGGCGGTCGGGCTCTATGACTGGGCGGTGGTGATCGATCATCATCAGCGCCAAGCGGTGGTGATTGCACCCAATAGCCAACAACGATGGCAGTGGCTAACCGAGCAACACGCGCCAACCTCGCCGGTACCCTTGGCACTCACTGGGCCTTGGCAGGCCAACATGACCGCGCAACAATACGGCGAAAAGTTCGACATCGTCCAAGCGTATTTACACGCGGGCGATTGCTATCAAATCAATCTTGCTCAACGCTTTTCCGCGCCCTATCAGGGCGACGAGTGGCACGCGTATCGCAAATTGGCCGCGAACAACGGCGCGCCGTTTTCGGGCTTTATTCGCCTGCAAGACAGCGCCCTGTTGTCGGTCTCGCCTGAGCGCTTTTTATCGGTGCACGACAAACAGATAGAAACCAAACCGATTAAAGGCACACGCCCGCGCGATCCCGATCCACAAAAAGACGCACAACGCGCCCAAGCGTTGAAGTCGGCTGAAAAAGATCGCGCCGAAAATTTGATGATTGTAGACTTATTACGTAATGATATTGGTCGCATTGCCTCGCCAGGTTCCGTATCTGTGCCTAAACTCTTTGATATAGAAAGTTTTCCTGCTGTCCACCACATGGTCAGTACAGTGACTGGACGCTTACCCGATGACAAGACAGCACTCGATTTGCTGCGCGCCGCGTTTCCTGGCGGGTCAATTACCGGGGCACCAAAGGTGCGGGCAATGGAAATCATTGAAGAACTCGAGCCCCATCGTCGTCATGTTTATTGTGGCAGCTTTGCCTATATCAGTCGCTGTGGACGAATGGATACCAGCATTACCATTCGTACGTTGGTTGGTCATCAAGGACAACTTCATGTTTGGGCAGGTGGCGGGTTGGTCGCTGACAGCCAAGCCGACGCCGAATATCAGGAGACGCTCGATAAAGTGAGCCGAATTTTACCCGTACTGGCAGAAGATGAGGCATTGAGCACACCTATTCAGGATTAAGGAGAGTGGATGCAGTTACTCACCGCTGAGAAGGCGTATTTCTCACCCCTAAATGTCTCACCCCTAGGCAGTGCAACACAGACAACACCTGGGTTTGGGCCTTACCCTGGGTTTTGGCCGCGCTACGAAGGAGAGTGTTTCCTCGCTGATCACGGTGCGGCCACGCGACTATCACCGACCGACGTGGTCCGTGCATTTTCACTCACCCCTTTAGCGCGCCACGACAGCCGTATTCTCAATCGCGTGCGGCTATCTCCGCGCATTCTCGGTGGGGCGGATTTTCAACCCGCCGCAGTATTGATCGGGCTGGTGCCTAGGCCGTCAGGCATTCATTTGGTGTTAACCCAACGCGCCAGTCACCTTAAACATCACCCGGGACAAGTGAGCTTCCCGGGCGGAAAACGCGAGTCTATCGATCACGATAATATTGCCACCGCCACCCGTGAAATGTGGGAAGAAACCGGTATTCGCGTCACGCGCGACGCTGTCATTGGCCACTTGTGTCCCTTGCCCACGGTGACGGGCTATTATATTCATCCGGTGCTTGCCTGGGTGGATCCCGATTATCAGCCTTGTCTGGATCCCAATGAAGTGGCCGCCTGCTTTGAAGTGCCCTTAGATACCTTGTGTTATCCCGGCCACATCCGAGAACAATCGTTTTTAATCGACGGACAATGGCACCCTGTGAGTGCGTTTTATCATCACGATCATCTTGTTTGGGGAGCCACTGCCCAGCTGTTACGCGCGTTGATCAGTCAACTCACGCTGTTTCACTTTCCGGTCAATCGCACCATAAACCCTACCAATACTATGGAATCTGGCGCAATTTGATGCATATTTATCCAACACAAAACCGTACACACCTGCCTACTTAATCGCACTAAAGCGCTTTTATTATTGATAGTTGTCACATTTTGGTGCAATAGTCCGGGCGCGCCTTTTCATATCGCGATCTAGCGCTTGGTTTTCTGCGTGGAAATCGCCAGAATTCGCCTTCCCTGATTCCTGTTCCCTACAATGTGAGTAGTATTGTTATGCAAACAACCTCGACGACTGGTACCCGCGCAACCACGCGCCCGCGCTGGACCAAACAAGACACAACCTGGGCGCTTTCCCTTTTTGGCACCGCTGTTGGAGCCGGCATCCTCTTTCTTCCCATCAATGCGGGGATGAGCGGTTTTTGGCCATTGGTTGTGATGACCTTATTAGTTGGCCCGATGACCTTTTTTGCTCACCGTGGTTTGTCTCGTTTTGTGCTCTCGTCCAAAAACGCAGGCAGCGATATCACCGAGGTAGTTGAAGAGCACTTTGGCGTCGGCGCGGGTAAAATCATCACCCTGTTGTACTTTTTCGCGATTTACCCGATTGTTCTTATCTACGGTGTCGGCATCACCAACACCGTTGATTCCTTCTTGGTTAACCAGCTTGGTATGGCATCACCACCGCGGGCAATTTTGTCACTGGCCCTGATTTTGGGAATGATGGCTATCATGCTTCTGGGCGAGAAAATGATGTTGCGTGTCACCCAGTTCTTGGTTTATCCGCTGGTTGCCATCTTAGTTTTTATGTCGCTCTATCTTATCCCAGAGTGGAACACCGCCGCCCTGTCGCAAGTGCCCTCAGCCGGCGATTTTGCTATCACTCTTTGGATCTCGATTCCGGTGCTGGTATTTGCGTTTAACCACAGCCCAGCGATTTCATCTTTCTCATTGGCACAACGTCGCGATCATGGTGACGATGCAGAACAAAAGTCTGGCCAAATTCTAATGCGCGCAGCAGCGATGCTGGTTGGCTTTGTGATGTTGTTTGTGTTCTCTTGCGTCCTGTCGCTGACACCAGCGGACCTGGAAGCGGCCAAAGCAGAGAACATTGCGATTTTGTCTTACCTTGCCAACAAGCATGAGAGCCCATTTATTTCCTTCTTGGGCCCATTGGTTGCCTTTGTCGCGATCGTGTCTTCATTCTTCGGCCATTATTTGGGCGCACGTGAAGGCCTAAATGGCTTAGTCGTGAAAACCCTGCGTGGTGCAGGTAAACCGATCAACCGCAAGAAAATTGACGTGTTTACTGTGATATTCATGATCCTCACCATTTGGTTGGTAGCGACCCTAAACCCAAGTATTTTGGGGATGATTGAATCACTTGGCGGCCCTATCATTGCCACCATCCTGTTTATTATGCCAATGTATGCCGTGAAAAACGTGCCAGCAATGCAGAAGTATTCAGGTACAATCAGTAACGCCTTTGTTCTTATCATGGGCTTGGTCGCGATTTCAGCGATTATGTACGGCATGCTTTTTTAATTAACCATGACCGTTAATCAGCGCGCGCAGCAGGTGCTATAGGACTGCTGTTACTGGGGCATTAATCCCAGCCGCATTCATCGATGTTTGCGGGATAACCAGGAGCAGTGAACGCTGCTCCTTTCATTATGGCAAGCCACCGGCATTGCCAGCACAGTCAATACCATGGACGGATGGCGTAAACACTAAATCCATTGCCCTTAGGGCATTGACTGAGGTAAACACATGATCAGTGTTTTTGACATTTTCAAGATTGGCGTTGGCCCGTCCAGCTCGCATACTGTTGGCCCAATGAAAGCCGGCCAGTGTTTTGTTGATGCGCTTATTGCTAACCAACGCCTGACCGACGTCGACCGCGTGACGGTTGACGTTTATGGCTCTTTGTCTTTAACAGGCAAAGGCCACCACACCGACATCGCGATCATTATGGGCCTCGCAGGCAACAGCCCTGAAACCGTTGATATCGACGCGATCCCTAGCTTTGTTAAACGTGTCGAAGACACAGAGCAATTGCCGTTGGGCGAACAGCAGCATGTCGTCACCTTTTTGCGTGATGGCGGCATGAACTTTCACCAAACCAACCTCTCCTTGCATGAAAACGGCATGCGTATTCATGCTTGGCAAGGCGATGAGTGCGTGCTGAGCAAAACCTACTACTCCATTGGTGGCGGCTTTATTGTTGAAGAAGCCGAGTTTGGTCAGCCTACCATGCAAGCGGTGCAAGTCCCTTACGACTTTAATAGCGCAGACGGCTTGCTCGCACTGACGCAAGAAACCGGTTTTTCTATCAGCGGCTTAGTGATGGCCAACATGCGTAGCATGCATAGCCAAGCAGAAATTGACACCTATTTCGCCAATATCTGGAAAACCATGCAAGCGTGTATGTACCGTGGTATGGAAAACGAAGGCGTGTTGCCCGGTCCATTGCGTGTACCTCGTCGAGCCGCTGCGTTGCATCACCAGCTCAAAACCACCGAAAAATACAACATCGATCCCATGTCGGTAGTGGACTGGGTCAATATGTTTGCCTTTGCGGTAAACGAAGAAAACGCCGCCGGTGGTCGTGTTGTAACCGCGCCAACGAATGGGGCATGCGGAATTATTCCTGCCGTCCTCGCCTACTACGATAAATTTATTGAGCCGGTCGATAAGCAAACCTATACCCGCTACTTTGCTGCATCCGGTGCGATTGGCGGCTTATATAAACAAAACGCGTCTATTTCTGGGGCAGAAGTGGGTTGCCAAGGTGAAGTCGGGGTCGCGTGTTCAATGGCCGCCGCCGGTTTGGCTGAACTTATGGGCGGTAATCCGCACCAGGTGTGTATGGCAGCTGAAATCGCAATGGAGCACAACTTAGGCCTTACCTGCGATCCGGTCGCTGGACAGGTGCAAGTGCCGTGTATTGAGCGTAACGGCATTGCGGCGGTGAAGGCGATCAATGCATCACGCATGGCACTACAACGTTCTTCCGAGCCACGGGTGTCGTTAGATAAAGTGATCGAAACCATGATGGAAACCGGTAAAGACATGAACGCCAAATACCGTGAAACATCACAAGGTGGCCTAGCTGTCACCGTGATGTGCTAATCCCAGAGAATCACACCAGGTAGCCACACGCTATCGAAAAGTAACGCGTTATATTGCTGACTAAAACCATCAAAAAGGCCCGGGACATCACGTCACCGGGCCTTTTTATCTGCGTTTACACCGCAAACAGACAGTGTGTTTTCCACTGCCCTCACAGGTATGATTTAAGCCGCGTGGGTGGCCATCGCAGGTTTTTTCGCATCACGTGTTAGCTCACCAACCGGAAGTACGGTACGGCCATATTCCTCGTTAAGCACCTGCGCCATCGCAAAATACATCGCGCTTAAGCCACACACAATCCCTTCAAATCCGGCAATGGTGCCAATGAGTGTACTGCCGGTAAAATCACGCGCCGCGAGCAAGAAAAACAGGATAGTCAGGCTACCAAATACAAACTGTTTAGCACGGCAATAGCGCAATGAGCCAATAAACATAAATCCAGTGAACACACCCCACAACACCAAATACCAACCCATAAAGGCAGCAGGGCTTGCGTCAGCCAGACCCATTTTTGGCATCACAATCAGGCCAACAAGCGTCAACCAGAACAAACCATAAGAGGTAAACGCGGTTGTTCCGAACGTATTGCCTTTTTTGAATTCCATGATCCCCACAATCACCTGCGCTAAGCCGCCATAAAACAGCCCCATCGCCAAAATCATGCTATCAATCGGAAAAAACCCTGCATTATGAATATTCAATAATACCGTGGTCATTCCAAAACCCATCAGCCCTAAAGGGGCAGGATTTGCCAGTTTGTTTTCCATCAGTGCCCTACTTATTAAAAAAACCTATCAATACTCAAAATAAGCGCCAAAAACCACGGATAAAAGTGATTATCACGCGCAAAAACGCGGCAATATTACGGGTTACAGATTAGATGTAAATAACTTTTAGTGCTTAGCGTTGCTTTCATAAACAAGAGGGCCAAAATAGCCAATAAAACTGGGCAATTCCGGTTTGTTGATAATAAAAAAGCAGCAAAATGCTGCTTTTTCACTCAATTGTTCAAGCATAGCGCGTTAGCGGGTACTAAAGCCTTTACTACGCAGAAATTCTTTCATAAACGGACGCGCTTCTTTTTCCAATGTGGCAGACACTTGTTCGCTCCAGCTCATGTCTTTATTGCCGCCTGTACGTGTTTGATAATACTCGCGCACTTGGTTGTCGTAGTCACTTAGCGCCGCTTCATCAATCGCCTGATAACGATTTTCGTGAACGATAAGACTGGCCGGTAGTTTCGGTTTGGTTTCAGGATCTTGTGCAGGTACGCCTAAGCACATACCGAATAATGGCAACACATGGTTAGGCATATCCAGCAACTCGGCGACTTTATTCGGTTGGTTACGCAACCCACCGATATACACACCGCCAAGACCCATGGACTCCGCTGCGACCATCGCATTTTGCGCCATGATAGCGCCGTCAATCGCGCCAATTAACGTTTGCTCAGTAAAGCCCAACTTGGCATTGGGATTGATTTGCTCATGACGATGAAAGTCCGCACACCACACCAAAAACTCGGCGCAGTCGGCTACATACGCTTGGTTGCCCGCGTATTCCGCCAGTAAACGTCGTTTGTCGCCATCGGTCACACGAATAATACTGGTGCATTGTAAAAAGCTTGAGCTCGACGCCGAGCGCGCCGCATCAATAATCTGGCTCAGTTGCTCTGACGAAATGGGGGCTTGGCTAAATTTGCGAATAGAGCGGTGAGAAAGTAATGTCTCAATCGTTGGGTTCATTATGTTTCCTTATTAGACGTTGAGCTGTAAAAGAGGGATGAGCTGGTTTTACACCTTTATGAGCCGACGCGCAATCAACACAATAGCGACGCTCTGCGGCCATACCACCCGTGATCTCCCGCCGGTCGTGCGATTCGGTATAGACGTTCACAGCAATCGGTTTTGCCTATCGGTGCAAAAGGGAAATTCGTCTTTTCTCTCCATCGCCTATCAGGCATAGTAACAACGTTAATGCCAAAGGAGATGAATATGTTCGTCGTAATTTTCGGTCGCCCAGGGTGCCCTTTTTGTGTTCGCGCCAAAGACCTAGCGGAAGATCTTAAAACCAACCGTGATGACTTTAACTACCGTTATGTCGATATTCACGCGGAAGGCATCAGCAAAGCGGATTTGGAAAAAACCGTCGGCAAACCGGTTGAAACCGTGCCACAGATTTTCGTTGATCAAGCGCACGTTGGCGGCTTTACCGAATTTGAAGCCTACGCTAAAGAAAATCTCGGTTTGTTCCAAGACTAATCGGTCGAGCAATCG
This sequence comes from Salinivibrio sp. MA607, assembly GCF_001996245.1. Classification (NCBI taxonomy): domain Bacteria; kingdom Pseudomonadati; phylum Pseudomonadota; class Gammaproteobacteria; order Vibrionales; family Vibrionaceae; genus Salinivibrio; species Salinivibrio sp. MA607. The sequence continues at coordinate 95,324 of NZ_MUFJ01000008.1, forward strand.
ATAAAAAACCAGCCCATTGGCTGGTTTTTTTGTTTTTGGCGGTCATTGATATATCGAGGTGCAACTGCGCTCATTGTGCAACCTGCAACTGAATAAAAAACAACGCCCCACCGCCCTCAGCATCGCGGTACCCCACATCACCGTCCATTTGCTGACATATCTCCCGCGTAATCGCTAGCCCCAGTCCTGTACCAGCAAGCTTGCGATTATCACTGCTGTCAGCTTGGCTAAAACGCTGAAACAGTCGATCCTGAAACGCTAGGTCAACCCCAGGTCCGCGATCTCTGATAGCAATTTCAACCAGCGTTTTATCAACAATTACCGAAACGTCTACCCACTCACGTTCTGGTGAGAATTTGATCGCATTAGATAAAAGATTGGTCAGTGCTTGAATCAATCTTGGTCCATCAACATTGACCGTCACAGCCGGCCAGTTATTTGGAGGGCGTATTTGTGTCTGGGTTTGATGCTGGTAGGATTTAACAGACTCTATCGCGTCATCCAATAGCGAGCCAAGATCTTGCTTTTTTCTCTGAATTGGCATTTTTCCTGCCACGAGCTTTTCCATATCTAACAAGTCGTTTATCAGCAAGGTTAAACGTGTTGCGTTACGCTCGGCAGTATGCAGCAACTTGTTAGCCTTTGGTGGTAATTCCCCAGTTGCGCCGCCATTCAATAATCCTAACGCGCCTTTGATCGACGTTAAGGGTGTGCGCAGTTCATGGCTGACGGTGGCAATAAATTCATCTTTCATTTTGTCGAGTTTTTTACGCTCAGTAATGTCTTCGACAAGGGACCAGATCACCTTTCTTCCATCCAACTCTGTGCTCAGCATGCCTTGCAAACGGACCGGATAACGACTGCCATCTTTGCGGATGTACTCTTTTTCAAACGGCCCATAACGACCCGTGCTTTGCATACTTGCCAGCGCTTTTTGCTCCTCTGGCTCATATTCTTTAGGCGTGACATCCCAATAACTGAGGGAAACGAATTCTTCGCGGGTGTAACCCGTGGGTGCAGTCAAAGCATCATTGAGATCAAGAAACTGTCCGGTGGCAAAATCGTTCAAAGCGATGCCGATAGGAGAAAAGTCAAACAAGCTACGCAACCTCGCCTCGCTCTGCTCCAAAGCTAAACGCGCCTGGTGCTGTTCGTGAACATCTTGCAAATAACCGTGCCACAATATACTACCGTCGATCATTTTCTCCGGCCTCGCCTCGCCAGAAATCCAACGATAGCCCTTACCCGGACAATTGACCTGATAGGTAGATTGCCAGTGTTCTAACGTATTCGCCGAATGCTCTATGGATAAACGAGTGGTCTCAATATCGTCAGGATGGATGCGCTCAAACGCAGGAATGGCATCTTCTGCAGCCTGTTCTGGTGTGATGCCGTACAAAGTCTCTATTTGAGGGGAACTATAAGGAAAAACCATACGCCCATCGAGAAAACGACGAAATTGATAAAGCGTTCCCGGCAATAATGCTGCTAATTTGGTCAGTCGCTGCTGGCTCAAATTCTGGGTCAATACATCGGATAACCAGTTGCCGAGGAGGCGTAGAAACAGTTTTTCGCCATCGTTGTAGTCTTCAGAACGCGCCTTAGCGGACGATACGTTCAATGTGCCCCAGGGGCGATCATAGACATTGATGACAACGCCAGCATAGCTGCCTAACGGTGCAGTTTTATAACACGGATGTTGCTGAAACTCTGGGCGATCGGTATCGGCAATAAACTGTTCCTGCGTGGTGCTGCTGGGGTTCTCTGCCATCAAAACCTGACACCAGGTGTCTTTTAATGCAAACTGCTGCCCTGCAACAATTGTTGTGTCTGGCGGCCCAGCTATCCAGTTAACCGTATACACCTCGCCTTTTATTTCACTGACAATAGCCAGTTCAGCCCTCAAGTAGTGCTTGGCCTCTTGCAAGGCATGATTGATTCTCTCATCCAGGCTCCCATGACTGGAAAAGGCAATGTCAGTCAGCACCGTTAGCGCCTGATGATGCCGCTCCAGCTGCGTCAGGGCATTGCGCTCTCGAGTAATATCGATAATAAACCCTTCAAGCACCTGTGGATGCCTAGGGTCTGTTTCAATACATTTACCTCGTTCCTCCACCCAGCGAAAGCCCAGCGTACGATGCCGAACACGATACTCAATATGCCATTCCTCATTGTTGGCCATGGCGTTGGTAACGGCGTCATCAACAACGGACACATCATCAGGGTGAATGAGATCCGCATAACAAACGCGTTTATTATTTATCAAGTCCTCGGCGGCATAACCACTGATGGTGTCAACTTGGTTACTGATGTAAAGCATGGTCCAGCTTTTATCTGGCAAACAACGAAACGTGATGCCTGGTATGTTATTAATCAGCGATGCCATTTCATCGTGGCTAGTTTGCAGTTGTTGCTGCAACGCTGTTGACTCACGTCGCTGATAGGTATCGCTCCAAATCAGATCCTCCACCATGCCAGCAAGGTTCTTTAGTTGCGCCACGTTTTCTTCACTAAACTGCCTTGGCTGTTTATCAATCAGGCATAGCGTGCCCAGTCGATAACCCTCACTGTTATGAATCGGTATACCCGCATAAAACCGAATATCTGGCGCCCCACAGACGAGCGGATTATCACAAAAACGCGTGTCATCTAGCGCGTTTTCAATAATCAATGGTTCACTACCCAGAATGGCATGCCCACAAAAAGAGATATCCCTTGGGGTTTCAGAGGCATCTACCCCCTGACGAGACTTAAAGTATTGTCGCTCCCGGTCGATCAGTGACACCAGCGCGATAGGCACAGAAAACAAGTCAAGGCATAAACGAGTAATGCGATCAAAGCGAGAGTCGGCACCACTGTTAAGCAGCTCGGTTTCGTCTAGTGCCTGTTGACGCTCGGCTTCGTTATCAGGGATAGGTGGCGTTCGCATACCAAGGCTCCGGAGAATTAGCGATTAAGGGGTATTCATTGCTTGTACGACACAATTTCGTCCGTCATGCTTGGCGCGATACAAGGCTTTGTCCGCGAGCGCCAATAAAGACTCACTCGGTTCTGTCGGAAAGCGCTGATTGTCGGCAATGCCGGCGGACAGCGTGCAAGAAAATGTGGTGTCATTCGCCTTGAACGTGATCGCTCCGAAATCTTCTCGTAACTGATTAACCAAATGCTCGGCTTGGTCAGCATCACAATCTGGCAATACCAGCGCAAACTCTTCTCCGCCGTATCGGCCAAGCTTATCTGTATTCCTAAAATGCTGACGTAAAAGCGTACCGATTGCCGCGATCACCTGATCGCCAATAGCGTGACCATAGGTGTCATTCACGCCTTTAAAGTGATCAATATCCAACATGACCACGCTGAATACTTGCGACCGACGCTGCGCCAATTGCCATTGCTTTTGCAACGCGTCTTTGATGCTAGCGTGTTTCAATAAGCCGGTCAGCCCGTCTTGATGTTGCGTGCGGTTAAACGCTCGAAATCGCTGTATTCTGCTTTGACACAGGCGCACCAAAAGATCCGTGTCCACCGGCACCTCAAGAATGGCATCGCCGTCTAGCAACAATGATTGGCGACGCAAATCTGCGTTAGGGTGGCGAGAGAGGAAAATAATCGGCAAATGTGACCAATGCTCTGTCTGCGCGAGCAAGGCCACTAATTCAGCGCCCGTCACCCGCGGTAACCAGACACTGACAAGGATAATTTCAGGATTAAACTCGCTGATACACTCAAACAGTCGTTCTGGCTTATCCAGTGTCGCGACGTTCATGTCTGCATCTGCTAAGACAGATTGGCATTGAGAAACGAGGGCTGGGTCTTGATCAATCATCATAACCCGACCAGGTTCCGCGTCTATGTGACCAAGCATATGCGCAAACTTTGAGGCAAGTTTGGCCATGTCCAACGGCTTGGGATAATAACCTGCGCCTCCCGCGCGCAATGCTTGCAGCCTAGCTTTATAACTTTCCTCAGCACTAATGAAAAAGACGGGACATTGAAAGTGCTGCAACTTGGTCTTCCATAAAGTTGCTAAATCGGTATCAGACACGTCGTCCTGAATAGCATGATGGTCAATAAGCAGTAAGTCAGGTGCGTGTTTAGTCAATTGTTTTAGTTCGTTCGCATCCTTTATCCAGTACACCTGAAAACCAAAACGAGCAAACTGGGATTGGGCGTATTTAGCCAAAATATTATCGCGCTCGACTAAGCCGATAATAGGCGCCCCTTCCATAACCGGTTGCTGGATTGTTGTGGTGCTTTGCGTCGCTGACACGCTATCTTTATGGTGCGCAGACTCAAGCGCTTCCATCCAATCAGTTGGCAGGCTGGTGGGCGGTTCTGCTTGGGATAAGCGCTTGGCAACCTGTTGCTCAAATTGACGGGCCACTTCGCCGAGACTAGCAAAACCAAATGTTCCCGCCGCGCCCGCAATGGTGTGCAACCCAGAGTGCAACGCCTTTAACGTTTCCTGGTCATCATGGCCTGATAACAACTTATCATTGATGGCATGAAGCCGTTTAAACTCCGAGGTCAGCCGTTTAGCGTACGCTTCCTTGAGCCTTTCAAGACGCTTTTCGGTGTCATTAGTCTTTTTGTTATCATCCATTGAATTCGTCCCAAAACGCACGCACATCATCAGCTAATGTCATAGGATCGAAAGGTTTCGAGATAACATGACTCGCCCCTAACGCTTTGTAGCGCGCCACTTCTTCTGGATGAACTTTCGCCGTCATAAAAAGAATGAGCACCGAGTCATCAACGAGTCCTCGTTCCCGCATCGCGGTGAGTGTTTCTGGGCCATCCATATTTGGCATCATGACATCGAGCAGTATGATTTGCGGCTTAAATCCGTCCACTTCCTGCAAGGCCCGCTCTCCCGATTCACAGGTTTTAAGAGTGAGGCCACCCACATCCTCGAGTGCTAGGGTAGCAATTTCTCGTATATCAGGATCGTCCTCTACATATAAAACTTTATTTAAAACAGCCATATACATTCCTTGTTCATTCGCCTAACGGTGTACAACAAATACGGCGACCCGTTCACTGCTACCAACTGACTAGCGTTTTGTCTTTGAATTTTAGTCAGTTGTGTCTTTTAGCGTAGTGCATACCGTCAGCTTCTGGTGGGACAGACGGATAATTTTTGCGCTCCAAACATGGTGCCCAGCCCAGAGAACAACGCAATTAACAACACAACCAATAAAGGCCGATGACAGCCACTACTCATAATGGCTCCAGAGCCTGAGCACTTTCACCACCTGTTCATCCTCGAGGACTTGATAGACCAAGCGATGCTGAATATTAATACGGCGTGAATAGGCACCAGTGAGATCGCCGACAAGCTTTTCGAACGGAGGAGGTTTACGGTAGGGATCGTCTTTAATCAGTGCTAGCAGTTCTTGCGCTTTTGGTTTAAGGCCACTGGAGGCCAGCTTTTTTGCATCTTTCTGGGCTTGTTTGGTGTAAACCAACTTCCATGTCACCAGTCCAACTCCTCATCGCATTCATCCGTCGGCGTGGCGATGCCTTCACGAATCGACTCGCGCATCCCTGGCACAGAAAGCAGATAAAGTGTTTCCTGAATCGCTGACCAGTCTTCTTCTGAAATCAGCACCGCTTTGTTACGTTTGCCCGCAATAACAATGGGCTGATGAGATTCGGCGGTTTCATCAATGAGCCGATACAATTTGCTACGCGCTTCAGTGGCAGTGATCCCCGTCATAGCGCTTCTCCAGTGTGATTAACTTTTAATCAATTGTACGGCATCAAGTACGTACGTCAAGACGAACGTTTTCGTTAACATCCGCTCATTCAAACCGCCGCGTTGGCCGCCACCTGTGCAAACGCGGTTTCCAACACTGCGTTGGGCGGTTGCAATAAAAATACCTCATGAACCAACTGGGTTAAGGCCTCGAGGCTATCGATACTTTTTTCGGTAATAAGGTGCCCTGTCGCATCCCAGACTAAAAACTGCTGATTACGGATCAGATAACGATTCGACGCAGTGATCAACGAAACCACTAAATTTTTGACGAAAACCGCATCGGGGTGTTGATGAGAATAGAAGTGCGCCACGTCAAAGTCGGCTTCTACTACATCGTAAAGCTCAACCTCGTACAGCGTTAGTGGCGGTTGCTCGGGCTCGTGTAACACCACCGTCACCACATTGCCATTGCGCGTGATTTGATAGGTATCGTGTCCGATGGTGCAGGTGCGCTGGTTGATATTGAGTAAGCCGCGCGGGGTTTTATTGCCAAAACCAACGTCCACTAGATAAGTCTCGCCATCGAGCTCAAGCACATTCATACGGTGAGTGCGCGGATTGGTCGGTTTACCATTAAGCATCACCCGCGCCAGCACACTGCGCACCTCAAACCCCAAATGCTTCAGGGCTAGATAGGCAATTTTATTATGCTCAAAGCAATAGCCGCCTTGCTGGTTCACMACCAACCGCTCAAACAAGGCATCGGCCTGTAAAGAAAGTGACTGCCCCGCCAAGGCATTAAGGCTGGAAAACGCATATCACCTCGTTAATAAAAACCTTGGCTTACCTTATAAAATTAATTATCTTTCTCGTCTTTTAAGCTTTGAAGATTTTCGTTGATTTTAAAAATTACAATCATCAGCTCACACCAAATCCTTGCCCCAACCGCACCGCCGACGATGGTAAACAGGCCAATGGCCATATTCTCAAGCCTCATCCCACCGTAGCCACCAAACATGGTGCCCAGCCCAGAGAACAACGCAATTAACAACAGCAGCCAATACAAGCCGGTGACGAGTTTTGGGGTTAGCATTGAGTYAAAAAAGAAGATAGATTTCATTTTTAGTTCCTTAATATATTCTGAGAAGAAGGGTATTCGAATTAGCGAGTAAACACTTCCCACTGCGCTTTGCTGATTTTGTATAAAACATGTTCGCTAAGCGGATCAGACGCGTCGAGATCAGGATGCGCGAAATGATACGCATAGGACATGCCAAGCTTTTTCATCACTGCCTGAGAGCCAGTGTTATTCACTGTAGTAAAAGAGACGACTTCCTCTACGCCCAAGTGCATAAACGCATAGTGTAGCGACGCATTAGCCGCTTCTGTGGCATAGCCCCTACCCCAATGTTGTGGCGCAAGTCGCCAGCCAATCTCAACACAAGGTGAGAACGGCATCGTATCTTTCGGTATGTGCAAACCGACAAAGCCAATAAACGCGTGTTGGTCGGGGATCTCGACAGCCCAGAATCCCCAACCACGCTCGGCGATTAACGACTGGATTTTTCTTGCCATCTTGTCGCTTTCTTCCTGGCTCACACACTTTGGGAAGTGCGCCATGACACGGCTATCGCGGCTCATCTGCGCAAAGGGTTGTTGATCGGCGTCATCCCATTGCCGAAGTATCAATCTTTTCGTTGTTATCATACGTTAGGTTGTGCCCGTACTCATTGTGTACTCAGGATGCCCCGTATGCTGATCTCGCTGTTCACTTATCACGCTAAAACCTTGAGATAAGTAAAACCGATAACTCGCCTGATTTTCCTTGTATACCGACAAGTTTAACACTGCTCTTTGAGACTTCGCATGACTCAATAATTGCTTACCAATACCTTGGCCCTGAAAGGCCGGAGACACAAAGATGGCAGCCAAATTATTTTCATACAGTGCATAAAAGCCAACGACTTTTGACTCGGTTTCATAAACGTAGACCTCTGACGCTGGGATGTAGATCTCACGCATATTCTCAACTTGCGAGGCCCAATAGTCGGCCGAGACGAAATCATGCGCTTTAACAGATGCTTCAAGCCAGATTTCAAGAACTGAATCTAAGTCATTTGAATTGTACTTTCTAATCATTTTCGAACTCTAGATTGTCAAATTTATCGGGGTAACATAACACTGGCATGCGCGCCAATCCTTGTCCCGTTATCTTGGTTGATTGGTCGGATGTGCGTGATCAACTGCGCTATATAACACTGCGTGCTTCTATTGCCGTGGATGGACGTGCCGTCACTTTGTATGAGCAAGCTTTTAAATATGGCGACTATAACTCGCCTCCCAATACCATCAAGCATCGTCGCGCTCTCTCGATACCTCGTCTTGGTCGCAAGGTAAGAAATCATCGACGATATCTGATTAAGCTGACCCAATATCAGAGGGCCATCAGGGAATATCAACGGCTAACGCATACGCTGGGGCCCGGTCAATTATGAGAGGATCCGCCAGCGCCGCATTAAGGTGAGCGATGCTTGGCCATACTTGAGCGAAGCGAAACTGCCAAGCGTTGGGAATCCCTTCTACACACCTTGTTATACCGCTGGGTTGAGGCTAAAATGACCAACATAAAGACCACTTAAGAGACCGATTATATGACCACTAGAATTTTAGCCGATGTTGCTGCAAGCATTACTGAGTTGAAAGCTAATCCTATGAAAGTTGCAACTAGTGCTTACGGTGAACCTGTTGCTGTATTGAACCGAAATGAGCCAGCATTTTATTGCGTACCTGCCGAAGCGTACGAAATGATGATGGACAGACTGGAAGATCTTGAACTACTCGCTATTGCAAAAGAGCGTGAATCTGAAGATACCATTTCGGTAAACATTGATGACCTATAAACTCAACTTTAAAAAGAGCGCACTCAAAGAGTGGAAAAAGCTTGGCTCAACGCTGCAACAACAATTTAAGAAAAAGCTAATCGAGCGCTTAGATAACCCGCATGTTCCGGCTTCAAAGCTCTCTGGAACTGACACTATGTATAAAATTAAGCTGCGTCAATCGGGCTACCGTCTTGTCTACAAAGTTGAAGACGATGTCATCATTGTAACCGTCTTAGCAGTCGGAAAACGCGAACATAGCGACGTTTACCGTAAAGCTATGAAAAGGTTAGATGATTGATTGCGGTATAACGCCCGGCTCACGCGCGGTTTGAAGCCGCGAAGCGGCGGAAAATCGGTCGCTGTGCAGCCGATTGTTATGTTCTTCCTGACGTGCTAGATTGTGTATGGAAACCGAAATCGATACACATAGGTACGACATGAGAACGAACATCGTCATAGACGACCAGTTGATGGCAGAAGCTCTCAAAGCCTCCGGCTACGAAACCAAAAAAGAGGCTGTTGAGCAAGGTCTGAAACTTCTAGTTCAGCTTAGCAAGCAGCAGGAAATTCGAAAACTGCGAGGCAAAATCAAGTGGGAAGGCGACCTGGATGAAATGCGGGGCGCAGGATGATATTGGTGGATACCAGTGTATGGATCGACTATTTCAACGGAGTCAAAAACCCGCACACTGACCTGCTGGATGCCTCAATAGTCCACGGATCCGTCGCTATCGGCGACCTCATATTTCTGGAAATCCTTCAAGGCATCCGCAACGACAAACACTATCGTCAGACCAAACAGAGCCTGCTCTCGCTGGAGCAGTATGAAATGTTTGGCAAAGACATGGCACTTGTTTGCGCTGACAATTATAGGGCACTTCGCAAAAAGGGCATCACAATCCGAAAAACTGCCGACGTGATCATCGCGACTTTCTGCATAGAGAAAAAGCTACCTTTGCTGTTTTTGGATCGCGACTTTATCCCCTTTGTTGATCATCTTGGGCTTGAGCCTGCCCTCAGAGAAACATAACGCCCGGTTAAGGGGCAACCAACGCTACTACCAACTTTCCGCATAACACCGTAACCACAAAAAGCAACGCATAGTAAAAATGCCACGCGTTGGTTGTCCCTCTTGAACCGTTTGTATGTGCGTACTAAATATTTACGTACAATCTCAGCATGTCTTTGTGCTGAATACCATTTTCATAGATTGCATCGGGGTAGTTTAGCAAAAAATAGTCTTTGATGATTGAGTCTACTCGAAAACCTAAACGCTGATAATAAGTAAGTTGATAGCCAAATGTACCCGTACCAAGCTCGACACGATTGATCCCCTTACTTGGCAACTGAGATAGAACAAGCTTTAGTAACTTAGAGCCAATACCTTGGCCTTGTAGCTCTGGAGATACAGATACATTAAATATCTCAGCAAGACTGTTGGTCTGCGCTTTAACGATACAAGCCGCCAAAACTTGCCCATTGTCTACTGTAGTAAAGCACCATGAATCAGATAAATATGAAGCGATACTAGCTTCAGAAGGATCAGCTTCAAGCAATAAATCTAGTGGAATATCGCTACTTTTGACTTCGATATATTGCATCTTTCCTCCGAGCACATAACGCCGCCAACAGGTGCCCATTTGTAGTGAAGCCGCAGCACAACGAAAAATGGGTCGCCCTGCTTGGCATTGTTACATGCTTTTGCTATACTTTGTATCACATTGTATTACAGATTCACACATTTGGTGATGTTATGAAAAACGAARTGCTGAGCACCCGAATTGACCACGACACCAAGTTAGCGTTTACTCACGTTTGCGAGAACATGGGACTTAGCCCCTCTCAAGCAATAAAGCTTTTTGCCAAAGCGGTTGTTAATTACGGCGGCATACCCTTTGAGCTTAAAGTCAAGCAACCCAATGCAGCAACAGCCTCAGCCATCTCCGAGCTCGAGTCCGGCAAGGCAAATACCGCCAGCAATATTGAAGAGCTATTCGAAGAATTCAATATCGGTAAGACCAACAATGCTTAAACTCGAGTACTCAAGACAATTTAAAAAGGACTTCAAGAAAATAGCAAAACTTTCGATTCCCGATGTAGTTGAAGTCGGTCATGTCATTAAACAATTACAGCGCGGGGAAACACTACCGGAAAAATACGTTGATCATTCTTTGTCTGGAAACTGGCAGAATTATCGAGATTGCCACCAAAGTCGATGACACCTCTCTCAAACTGGCTCGAATTGGCACCCATTCCACGGAAAACGCATGAACATCCCCGTCATGAAAGGCTTCCCAGCACGGTCGCTAAGTACTCTTGGTCCATCGCACACATCATTCGCTTGCGTTGAATGCCGGCTTTGAAACTCTTCTCTTGCTTTAATAAATTCAAAACCATTTGCCTTATTCGTGCAAAAACTTCAGCTCGGTCATCTACCCTAATTCGGCATGCGTCTTCTTTTAATCCAACATCGAGTTGCCAGTGCATTGATTCAATTAACCAGTGCGAGCGAGTGGCATTGAAGCTCTTTCGCTGTCAGTGCTTTTGAACTTATATAATAGCGCACAGANAACACGGAAAACGCATGAACATCCCCGTCATGAAAGGCTTCCCAGCACGGTCGCTAAGTACTCTTGGTCCATCGCACACATCATTCGCTTGCGTTGAATGCCGGCTTTGAAACTCTTCTCTTGCTTTAATAAATTCAAAACCATTTGCCTTATTCGTGCAAAAACTTCAGCTCGGTCATCTACCCTAATTCGGCATGCGTCTTCTTTTAATCCAACATCGAGTTGCCAGTGCATTGATTCAATTAACCAGTGCGAGCGAGTGGCATCATGAAGCTCTTTCGCTGTCAGTGCTTTTGAACTTATATAATAGCGCACAGAAATATCGGATTCGTCGGCGTGTTTACCTTCTTGTCGAACACTGACCATGATGCCCATCGTTTTTAATTCAGGCCAATCATAAGCCAAATCACCTAATACACTTAAATCGGTATTGATGAGTGCACATCGTGTTTCTAAACGTCCATGCGATTTCTCTTGTGATGAGTAGCTATCACCATCAAAACTTTGAAGCATTGAAGGACGGTAATAATTATCAAACGCTTTGTCTAACTTACCTTGATTCGCTTTAACCGCTAACAAATAATCGGCATTTTTATTAATGATTTTCTGTGCGATTTTTCGCTGACAACCCATAGCATCTATCGTAATTAAACAGCCAGAAATGTCTAGCAATTCCAGCAGCTTAGGTATTTCTGTAATCTCATTGGTTTTACTGTTTACTTTTGATTGGCCGAGGCATACACCGTTTGCGGTTGCGAACGCATTAACCATATGGATCGCCGCTTGGTCTGTTGCTCGATTATATGAACCCCTCAGTGTTTTTCCATCAATGGCAACCACTTCACCATCCGTTAATTCATGACACGATTTCATCCATTCTATGAAGGCTTTTTGTAATGCTTTTGTGCTGATAGTTCCCATCACTCTTGCGATCGTATCTGCCGACGGTGATGCTTTACCCGAGAAGCCAAAACGTAATAAAAAATCACGCTGCTTACGTCCATAATCGCTAATGCCTTTCCAGGTATCATGACCAGACAAAACCGCACAAATCGTTATCAAAATAATATCTGATAACGTATGTTCAACTTTACCTTCTTGGCGAATGTCTCTAATGGAAAAGAAATGCATAAATGGACTTTTATCTTCTGTCATTTTTAATCTCCTAAACGTTAGGAGACCATTAAATCGCACTGAAAATGATCAACAAATTGATCCTTTGTTTTCACTTATTTTAATTAATAAATATGGCATAACGCACGGTTTTCAGCCCTAAGTGACAATTTAGTCATTAAGTTGCTAGCCCAGGCATGGCGCGGATCTTCATGCGTTTTCCCTGGCTGTCATATGGCTGGTTTGCGAGAGATAAATGGGCACGCTACCGACAGGATCGATCACGGCCCATAAGATCACGAATTGTGTAGCCAGAATACTTAGCATGGGCGCTCCATAATAGGGTCGAGGGCGCTAGCGTATCAAAGTTCTATATTGGATTGCTGCAATAAAATCACCGCTTGCGTACGATTTTTCACCCCGATCTTGCGGAAAATAGCCGTCATATGCGCTTTGATGGTGGCTTCGGAAACGGCGAGATCGTAAGCGATTTGTTTATTGAGCAGACCGTCACAGAGCATCCGCAACACCTTATACTGCTGCGGTGTCAGCGCTGCGAGTTTGCTAGATAGGCTCTCGCTGTCATCCTCCTCGCCGAGATCATCAGGAAAACAAGGCGTTCCCTCGAGTACCTGGGTTAATGATTGTACCAAGGCGCGCATATCGCTGGACTTAGGGATAAAGCCAAACGCACCATGTGAATGCACTTGACGGATCACATTGCGTTCTTCGCTGGCAGAGACGACGACAATGGGCAGGTTAGGATATTGGTTGCGCAGCTCAATCAGACCGGACATGCCGTTAGCGCCGGGCATTTTGAGGTCGAGTAAGACTAAATCGACGTCAGCATCTCGTGCGAGTATTTTATGCAAGCTATCTAAGCTATCTGCTTCCAACAGGTTGGCACCGCTTATCGCCATATGCACAGATTGAAATAAGGCATTTCGAAATAGTGGATGATCATCAGCAATAACGATGGTGTGTTGCGCTTCCATAATGCGGCTATCTTTCCCTTCAGTTTCTTTCAACCTATCACCCGATGCAGGGCTTATCAATTTTGTAACAAGAGAACTAAGAGATTGATCATTCCTTGCTTTTTACTGACGGCATAAGTGCATGTTCATTGAGGTGAGCGAGAAATGCCTCAGGAGGTAAAAAGCCGATTATACGCGCCGCTTGATTTCGTTCCCCCGTGGGAAGCCAAAAATCGAGAGTCGGTAAGCCTGCCACCGCTTGGCTACGCATCAAGGCAAAATCTTCCGGACGGTTTTCACTCAGGTTCACTTTAATTCGGTGCATAGTACTAAGTGGCTTAGCCACTGCCGGATCAGTGAATGTCTTTTGCGCAAACTGTTTGCATGGAATGCACCAGTCGGCGTAATAGTCGACAAAGGCGACTTGTTGATTGGTAGCGGCTTTGGCAAGTTCAGCCTCAAGCGCGGCTTGGCTATTAACGGTCACAAAGGTTGGCGCCGTGACGGTATGCGATGTTGTCGCAGGGACGGTAGCTTGTTGCGAGCGAACAATATAAAGCGCACTGGCGCCTAATGCGGCAACCAACAATCCAGCAGTCAATGCGACACGGCGACGCTGTCTCATATGTTTTCCTTTTCACGCTAATAGGATGAGTATACACACATACCATGACTTGCTTAGAAAAAGGAAATGACGACATCAAGATGTTTGCCCGCAGAGACGCACTGCCCCATCAGTGGCAGTGCGTCGCCGACGCTTAGGCGCGTTTTTTCGCGCGCCCTTGTACGGCTTTAAAACGCGGATTCGTTTTGCAAATGACAAACATGCGTCCGCGGCGACGGATAACCTGGCAATCAGGGTGACGCTGGCGGGCGCTTTTCAGTGAGTTCAATACCTTCATGACGACGCCTTTTGACTGCGACCAATTTGGCCAAACTTGCGCGCAAAGTTGGCGGCGCGCCCCTCTTTATTGGCAGCGCGTTGTTTACCTGTGTACACCGGATGTGAAGCGCTCGAGATATCCAACGGGTAGTAAGGATAGGTTTTGCCATCTTGCCACTCAATGGTGCGTGATGTTTGCAAGGTTGATCCGATTATAAAATAGGCGTCAACGCTGGTGTCATGAAAAACGACAGGGCGGTACTCGGGATGGATATTAGCTTGCATAATGACTCCTCATTAATTGTTATGATATAACATAACAATTAAAAGCAGAAAAGAAAAGCTTGCCTAGTGTCTAGGTTAAAGATCTCAATTTCCGAACTTTTTGTTGTCAGTTCGCGAAAAGTGTTACTTTTTCTTACTTGAATCAACATACGCGTTACGGGGCCTGGTTAGACTTTGGCCATGGTGCTGGGCGCGTTTGCTCTCGTGTGTGAACGCGACGTAGTGGGAAAGTCTATCCAAAGTAGGAGAAAATTATGTTTTTGGTTGAGTTATTAGTGGTACTCAGCTGCATCTTAGTGGGTGCCCGTATCGGCGGCATCGGTTTAGGTGTGATGGGCGGGCTTGGACTCTTAGTGTTGAGCTTTGTGTTCGGGTTGCAACCGACGCATCCTCCGATTGATGTTTTATTAATGATCATGGCGGTAGTTGCCGCTGCCGCGACCATGCAAGCGGCAGGGGGCCTCGATTTTTTAATTAAAATTGCCAGTGGCATTCTGCGCAAAAATCCACGTCATATTACTTTTGTTGCACCTTTAGTGACGTATGTCTTTACCATGATGGCAGGGACGGGACACGTGGCGTACTCGGTGTTGCCAGTTATTGCCGAAGTGAGCCGCAAAAGCGGGATTCGTCCTGCCCGCCCACTCGGTATGGCGGTGATTGCCTCACAGTTTGCGATTGTGGCCAGCCCGATTGCCGCTGCTGTGGTGGCATGTGTCGCCTTTTTAGAACCGCAAGGCATCACACTGACAGATGTTCTATCAGTGACCATTCCTAGCACCTTTATCGGTTTGGCGCTGGCGTGTGTGATCGTGAATAAACTGGGCAAAGAGCTTAAAGACGATCCTGAATATCAACGTCGTCTGCAAGATCCCGCGTTTCGCCGGGAAATGGAAGCTGACCTCGCGGTTGAAGATATCGAAGTCACCCCTGAGGCGAAAAAATCGGTTGCATTGTTCTTATTCGGTGCGTTAGCCGTGGTCATCATGGGGGCTTTCCCTGCTTTGCGTCCGGCATTTGATGGTGAGCCAATGGGCATGGCCCACACCATTGAAATCGTCATGTTGTCGGTTGCTGCGTTAATTATTCTGACTTGTAAACCAGACGGTAATGCGATTAGCCAAGGCTCAGTATTCCATGCTGGGATGCGTGCCATCGTTGCTATCTTTGGTATTGCTTGGTTAGGGGATACCTTGGTTGCCGGCCATCTAGATATGGTCAAAGACGCGGTATCTGGCTTGGTTGAAGTGGCGCCCTGGACATTTGCTTTTGCCTTATTTGCCCTATCAGTGATGGTGAATAGTCAAGGTGCAACGACGGCGGTGCTTGTTCCAGTAGCGATTTCGCTTGGCTTACCTCCTTCGATGATCATTGCCACCTTTGTTGCGGTAAATGGTTATTTCTTCGTCCCGAATTATGGTCCGATTATCGCTTCAATTGATTTTGACCGCACCGGTACCACGCGGATTGGTAAGTATGTGTTCAACCATAGCTTTATGTTGCCAGGCTTACTGAGCATGGTCTTTAGTATTGCATGTGGTTTGTTGATTACCCAGGTGTTGTAGCGGCTGTTTCACCGGCATGAAAAAGGGCGCTATTAGCGCCCTTTGTTGTTTTATAGTTGTTGTGATTTTGACCGACTAAGCGTTAAAGCGTTTACCGCGGTATTTGGGGTGCATGAGGTTCTCAACGGAGAAAATCTCATCAAGCTCAGACTCTGTCATCAAACCACGCTCGAGTATCACCTCTTTAACACTTTTACCGGTTTCAGCACAAATCTTGCCGACAATATCGCCTTCGTGATGACCGATAAAGGGGTTGAGATAGGTGATAATCCCAATCGAGTTATGTACGTAGTGCTCGCACACTTCTTGGTTAACCGTAATCCCGCTTACACACTTCTCACCCAAGTTCCGGCAGCCATTCGCCAGGATGGAAATAGACTCAAACAGTGCCTGCCCAATTACGGGCTCCATCACGTTAAGCTGAAGTTGGCCGGCTTCGGCAGCAAAGGTGATGGTAGTGTCGTTCCCCATGACTCGATAACAAACCTGATTGACTACTTCAGGGATCACCGGGTTGACCTTGGCAGGCATGATGGATGAACCGGCTTGCATTTCAGGCAAGTTAATTTCATTCAGTCCTGCACGAGGGCCAGAAGAAAGTAGGCGTAAATCATTACAGATCTTCGATAGTTTCACCGCCAGGCGTTTTAGCGCGCCATGCACCATGACATAGGACCCACAGTCTGAGGTGGCTTCAATCAAATCTTCTGCCGGGATACAAGGTAAACCAGTAATCTCTGCAAGGCGTTTCACCGCCAGTTGCTGGTAACCTTCTGCAGCATTCAACTTCGTCCCGATCGCGGTAGCGCCTAAGTTCACTTCTAAAAGCAGGGCCGCCGTATATTTGATGTTTTTAATCTCTTCACGCAGCAGCACAGAGAAGGCTTTGAACTCTTGTCCCACTGTCATTGGCACCGCATCTTGCAGCTGGGTACGGCCCATTTTTATGACATGAGCGTACGTGTCTGCTTTGACATCGAATTCTTTTTGTAAGTAATCAATCGCATCCATCAGTTTGAGAATGCTGTTATATACCGCAATTCGAAATCCGGTTGGATACGCACAGTTAGTGGATTGGCTCTTGTTGACGTGATCGTTAGGGTTAATCACATCATAATCGCCTTTCTCGTGCCCCATCAGTTCAAGCGCAAGGTTGGCAATTACCTCGTTGGCGTTCATGTTTACCGAGGTGCCTGCGCCGCCTTGAAAGACATCCGAGGGGAACTGATCCATGCATTTGCCGGTTTCCAACATCTGGTCACAGGCTTTGATGATGTAATCACCAACGTCAGCAGGGAGCACGCCAAGTTCTTGGTTGGCCATTGCGGCGGCCTTTTTGGTGTAAACCATGCCGCGTACGAAATCTGGGATATCAGAAATACGGGTGCTTGAAATAGTGAAGTTCTCAATCGCGCGCAAGGTATGAATGCCATAATACGCATCTGCAGGCACCGCTCGTTGGCCGAGTAAGTCCTCTTCCAAGCGGGTGGCAGTGGTTTGCGTAGGGGTATCATTGGGGGTAATAATCGTCTGAGACATGCGTTGGCCTTAACATCAAGTTATTATAATGATTAAAACGTCGCCACAAATATTGCTGTAGAATCCATTCCTCAGAGATTTTGGCTGGATGTATCGTCTATTACATCGTTTCAACCCATATTACAGCACATGATGCGGTTGAAATGGCTGACTTCCGTCACAGCTGTAACATGATGACTAAACAAAATGCGCTTTCTTGCGCTGGGATTCAAGCAGTAAATACAGGATCCCGGTTCGGCTTTTGCCTTATTTTGATGTTAGGATGAAACGTCAATTTTTAGCGCGAGGTGAACCGTGTTTCCAGTCTTACTACTGCTATTTATTCTGGTCCCAGTGATCGAAATTGGCCTATTTATTCAGGTCGGCGGCTGGCTGGGCTTGTGGCCGACCTTGGCGTTGGTTCTGATCACGGCATTTGTCGGTGCGTCTTTGGTCCGTAATCAGGGGTTGATGACGCTAGCCTCGGTGCAGGATAGGCTCAATCGCGGTGAGTTACCGGCGCAGCAAATCCTTGAAGGCGTGATGCTTGCGGTAGCAGGTGTCTTGCTGTTGACGCCAGGCTTTATGACCGATGCGATGGGGATGTTGGTGCTGCTACCAGCACCGCGTGCGGCGCTCGCCAAACAAGTGATGAAACGGGTCACTGTGTCTCAAGCGGGCTTTGGCCAAGGCGGCTTCCACCAAGGAGGTAATACGCAAGGCCCCTTTGGTGACGATCCTTTTCGTCGTGGCGGGCGCGATGACGATGGCAACACCTTTGAAGGTGAGTACGAGCGTAAAGACGATGACGACGATGACAGTCATCGCCTAAGATAACGTTTACGTTGTAAAAAACATCGACAAAAATGGCCGCACACTGCGGCCATTTTTAGTTTTTTGCGGACCTTATGGGCCTATTGCACTATTGTCGTTTATTCAGCGAGTGTCGTTTATTCAGCAAGCTCAGGGCGTTGGCGATATTGGTCGAGTGATGCTGGGTTATCCAGTGCGCTTAACTGTGCCACGTCTTGGCCATGGACCACATCGCGCACCGCCAACTCAGCCAGTTTGCCTGACTTGGTGCGCGGAATA
Organism: Salinivibrio sp. MA607; assembly: GCF_001996245.1. Lineage (NCBI taxonomy): Bacteria > Pseudomonadati > Pseudomonadota > Gammaproteobacteria > Vibrionales > Vibrionaceae > Salinivibrio > Salinivibrio sp. MA607. Next base: position 113,907 of record NZ_MUFJ01000008.1, read on the forward strand.
TCGCTCACCTCGGCAATCACCGCGGGAACATGACGCGGTGTACACTGGGTTCGGATGGTTTTTTTGATGGCTTGCTTGATTGGCTCATCCAGTGTCACTCCGGCGGCGAGTTTGACGAATAGCACCACGCGGACATCATTTTGCCATTGCTGACCAATGACCACTGAATCGATGATCTCGCTAAGCTGATTTACATGGCGATAGATTTCCGCCGTACCAATTCGCACCCCGCCTGGGTTTAATACCGCATCAGACCGACCATAAAACACCATGCCACCTTGTTCGGTCAGGCGCACATAGTCACCATGGAACCAGATGTCATCAATCTTGTTCCAGTAGGCATTGTGATAGCGACTGCCATCGGTATCGTGCCAAAAGCCAACCGGCTGGTTGGGGAAGCTATTACAACACACCAGCTCACCTTTTTGCTCTTCAACCGCTTGGTCTTGGGCGTTAAACACTTGTACATCGAGCGCCAAGCCCCGCTTTTGGCTTTCACCGCGATAAACCGGTGATAGTGGGCTGCCAAGAACAAAACAGCCACAAATGTCGGTGCCACCCGCAATCGAGCTTAATTGCAGATCAGACTTTATTTTTTGATAGACATAATCAAACTGCTCGGGCGCAAGTACCGAGCCGGTCGAACATAGGACGCGTAGCGACGTCAGCGAGTAATCGTCTTTCGGCGCTACGCCTTGTTTTTCCAATGCCTCTAAGTATTTGGCTGCGGTGCCAAAAAGGGTGAGCCGGTGCTGCTCGGCCAGTCGCCAAAGTACCCCCGCATCGGGATAAAACGGCGAGCCATCATAGAGCACCAAGGTCGCGCCGCTTGCTAAAGCGCTGACTTGCCAATTCCACATTATCCAGCCGCAGGTGGTGAAGTAGAAAAAGCGATCGCCGGGGCGCACATCTGAATGGAGCTGATGCTCTTTCAGGTGATTGAGCAATATTCCCCCCACTGAATGGATAATGCACTTAGGTTTACCCGTGGTGCCGGAAGAGTAAAGCACAAAGAGTGGGGCATTGAACGCCACGCGGGTAAAGCGAAGCGGCGGCACGTCCTTGACTAATAAGTCCTGCCAGTTATCCACGCCAGCAGGTAAAGAAGGTCGATCGCCATCAAAAGGGATCACCACTAGGCGCTCAATGGCCGGTACGTTATCCACCACCTGCTGCGCTTTATTCAGGCAGTCATAAGTTTTGCCGTTGTAGTGGTAATGATCGGCGGTAAACAGCACTTTGGGCTCGGTTTGGCCAAAACGGTCTAACACACTGTCGACGCCAAAGTCCGGTGAGGTTGAGGTCCAAATCGCGCCTAGTGCCGCGGTGGCAAGCATCGCAATCACGGTTTCAGGCAGGTTAGGTAAATAGCCCGCAACCACATCGCCCGGCTGAACACCTTGCATATCTAGGTAGTGACGGATGGCCGCAACCTGATCGACGAGCTCACGCCAAGTGAGGGTTCGTGCTACCTCATGCTCACCGCTAAAAATCATCGCCGGTTGGTCGGCATATTGCTCTGCGTGCTTGAGCAGGTTTTCGGCATAGTTCAGACGTGCGGTGGGAAACCAGTGGCTATCACGATTGGGGTGCTCGGGGTCGATGTCGCACACCCTCTGGCCCGGATCGCCGATCACGCCAGCAAATTGCCATAACTGTTGCCAAAAATCACCGCTTTGACGTACCGACCATGCATAAAGATCGTCATAACCGCTTAGCTGGGTGTCGTGAGTCTGATTCACGGCACGGATAAACGCAGCGAGTAACGTGTGGGTTTGACGTTCCTTATCCGGCGCCCACAACAATCCGTCTTTCATGTCCTCTCCTTAGCCCTTATCAGGGTGTGCCTGTATAAATGCATCCAACGTTTGGCACTGCGCTTCAATGCGTGTCAGGGTTGGGTATGCCGTTAAATCAAACGCAAATCGGCGTGCATTAAACATCTGCGCGACCAAACAAATATCGGCCAAATTGGGCGCTTCTCCGCCGATAAAGGGGCTGTCTAGTCCTTGTAGTTTGGCTTCCAAGCCATCGAACCCTTGGTTTAGCCAATGGTGATACCAAGTGATTTTGTCATCATCACTGTGGCCAAAGGGGCCGGTTAAGTATTGCAGAACCCGCAAGTTATTGAGTGGATGCACATCACAGGCAATATCGAGTGCCAGAGAGCGGCACTGGGCTTTTTGCACTGGATCACCGGGGAGCAGTTTGACCTGCGGATAGCGCTCATCGAGGTATTCGATAATGGCCAGTGATTGGCTCAAGGTGACATCGCCATCGACCAAGGTGGGCACTAAACCGGCGGGATTGAGCGAACGATAGGCGTCACTGTGCTGATGTTTATCCAGCAGGGACACGGTTTCTCGTTGGTAGCTGAGGCCTTTAAGGCCAAGGGCGATGCGGACGCGGTAGGCCGCGGTCGACTTACTGTAATCATAAAGCAGCATACAAGCTCCTAGACGGCGTCAACGTCAAGCGCGCCTAGAGGTACTAGGCGCGCATCAAGGTTACTCTGCGATGTAACGGGTCACAGTTTGCTCAATGGCGCCGAAAATAGACGCATCTTGGCTGTCGCGCATATCGATAGTGACGCTATCGCCAAAGGTCATAAACGGAGTTTTTGCCTCGCCTTGGTCGATAATTTCCAGCATGCGCTTTTCGGCTAAGCAGCAAGAGCCTTTACTGCGATCGGTATTGGACACGGTCCCGGAGCCAATAATGGTCCCTGCACTGACATGACGGCTTTTCGCTACATGGGCGACCAGTTCGGCAAAATCAAAGGTCATATCGACACCGGCGTCGGGCGAGCCAAACCAGTCGCCGTTCAGAGTGACATGCATCGGCAAGTGGACTTTATGGTCGCGCCAGTGATCGCCAAGCTCATCGGGGGTAACCGCCACCGGCGAAAAAGCAGAGGCGGGCTTGGATTGGAAAAAACCGAACCCTTTGGCAAGCTCGCCGGGGATCAGGTTGCGCAGAGAAACATCGTTGACCAGCATCAGTAATTTAATGTGTTGGCCGGCTTTGTCAGCGCTTAGGTGCATGGGGACATCATCGGTGACGACGGCTAGCTCGGCTTCAAAGTCACAGCCCCACGCATCATCCACTAATTCAATCTCATCACGCGGACCAAGAAAGCCATCAGACATGCCTTGATACATCAAAGGATCGGTCCAAAAACTCTCAGGCATTTGTGCGCCGCGTGCTTTGCGCACCAGTTCAACGTGGTTAACGTAGGCGCTACCATCCGCCCACTGAAAGGCGCGGGGCAGCGGTGAATCGCAGACACTTGGGTCAAAGGCAAAAGACTCACTGACTTGGTTGTCGTTAAGCGCGTCATAGCGCTGAGTCAGTTTGGGCGCAAGGGTCGTCCAATTATCGAGTGCCGCTTGTAGTGTGGGCGCAATATCGTCGGCGTGGACGGCGCGAGTAAGGTCGCGAGAGACCAAAATCAATTTGCCATCACGTCCGTGTTTGAGTGAAGCCAGTTTCATTGCTTTCTCCTTCGCTATTCTGCGTCACTTGGCGTGCGCCAAGAGTAGACATAATCGGTCAGTTCGGTGGCTTTCGCCGCGTCGCCCATATCAAGTGGCATGCGGGTATCGATCATCACCGCCACTTCATCGGTCTCTTTTTTCTGATGCTTTTTGCCCGCGGCAAAGGCTTTTGGGTGAGGTCCATGTGGGAAGCCACAAGGGTGTAAGGTCACCATACCGGCATCAATGTTATCGCGGCTGAAAAAGTCACCTTGGTGATAGAAAAGCACTTCATCATAGTCATCGTTATTGTGGTAAAAAGGCACCTTCAGTGCGCCAGGATCCGACTCGATCGGGCGGGGGACAAAGGTACAAATCACAAAACCTTGCGCGACAAAGGTGGTGTGCGCGGATGGCGGCAAGTGATAACGATGGCTCATTAGTGGGCGGATATCTCGCCAGTTAAGCCGGAATACGGTGAGGTTGCCCTTCCAGCCTACGGCATCGAGTGGGTTATAAGGATAAGTGACAAGGTTGAGCTGTTGGCGCGATTTGATCATCACCTGCCAGCTTTCGCTATCGGATTGCTGGGCTTTAAAGCTATCGTCAATACGTGCATGTTCTAACACCGCGGGGTCAAACACCGCATGCTCGCCGACAATGCCTCGTTCGGCGCTCATGTAGGAGCCATGTGTCGCTTCAATCATCAGCAAAGTAGTGGCCTCATCCGGCATCAGTCGCCAGCTGGTGGCGCGAGGAATAATCAAGTAATCTCCTTTGCTGTAGCGCAAGTGGCCGTAATCGCAATACAGCGAGCCTTCGCCCTGATGGACGAATAAGCAATCGTCGCCATCGCTGTTGCGTACCAGATAAGACATGGCGGTATCGGTGCGCCATAAGCGAACCTGAACATTGGCATTGGATAACAGCACAGGGGCATCCATTGGCGACGTGCCTTGCGTTTCAACTCGGTTGGTGTCAAAAGCATGCGGTCGCAATGGGCCTTCCCACTCACTCCAGCCCGTCGGGGGATGGCGGTGATACATATGACTGGCCGGGCCAAAAAAGCCTTCCTTGCCACATTCGCGCTCGTAGGTTCCTTCGGGAAAGTCGCAGTGGGCTTGACGTGAGGCGTCCCCTTCACGAATGGGGAATGAAAACCACTTTCGCATATCTCGCTCCTTGTGCTGGGCGGCCGTGGTCACCGGTACGGCCAAATAGTTTCAAAAGAAACAATCTATCCGTTCATACTAGCGAGCAGACAAGATAAAAAGCAACGTACTGTTAACAAATATTTTACCTTGTCTGTTCAGTATTTTTGCCGCCTAAAAACCGTAAGTGTAAACAAAGCACTACCTTTGCATCTTATCGACGCCTCTCGTAAGGTAAGGTATATGATTTCAATTGAAACTAACTGATATGACCGTTCCGCACCTAGCCCTTGACAGTTTTTTGCCCTACAAATTAGTTCACACCGCAGAGCTGGTTGCCGATAGTCTTGCGGCACGTTATGAAGCAGAGTTTGGATTGTCGCGTCCAGAATGGCGCGTGCTGGCCTCTTTGGGCGCACGGGATGGCGTGATGGCGAAAGACTTAGCCGCAGAAACGCGGTTGGATAAAGTGAAAGTGTCGCGCTTGCTTACCCGTTTAGAGCAGCATCAGTTGGTAGAGCGACGCGCGTGCCAAGGTGATCAGCGCGCCGCGTTAGTCCATTTGACCGACAAAGGCCGCACCCATTATCAGACCATTATTCCCAAGGTGTTGGAGTGGGAAAAAGCCATGCTTGAGGGACTCAGTGCGGCGCAGTATCAAGCCTTATATCAGGCATTAGATGCCTTGCAGCACCGAGTGTATCACTTGGATCAGACCGGCAGTGACGAAGCCAGTGTTTGACGGCGCAACACCACGGCATATAGGTACGCCATAATACCGGCCAGTAGATTGGCAACAGCGATTCCCGCAAACAGGCCATGGGTGCCGTTGACCATGCCGCCCAGCCACGCACAGGGCACTAAGAAAACAAACAAACGGACTAGGTTGCAGGCGAACGAATGCAGCGAACGCTTCATGGCATTCAGGCCGCCGACCAATAACATCAAGGTGCCTTGTAAGCCGTAACTGGCCGGGACCACCATCAAATAGTGGGCAATTTCTTGTTGAACCCGCACATCGTCACTGAACACATCCGCAATCAGATCGATAAAAGGCCACAGCGATAAGTACAAGGCAAATTGGAACAAGATGGCAAAGCGCATCGCACTGAACAGCGCCTGAAAGGCCCGCTGATGGTATTGGGCGCCAAAGTTTTGCGACATTAAGGGCGTAAGCGAAGACGTCATTGCCATCATCACTATCAATAAAATCGCTTCAATCCGTTGCGCGGCGCCATAGGCGGCAACGCTTTCTGTGCCTTGTGAGGCGAGCATCATCATTAATATGGCAGCTGCGGCGGGGTTGAGCGCATTGGTCATTCCAGCAGGCATGCCAATTTTAAGAATTTGACTCACATCGGTGCCGATCTGTTGCCATTGCGGCGCAATCAGTAGCTGCTCTCGTCGAGTGAGTACGATAAGTGCAGCGAGCATGGCTCCGGCCCAGCTCAAGGCACTGGCGATAGCGGCACCTTGCACGCCTAGTTCAGGGAAAGGGCCTAAACCAAAAATTAGCAAGGGGTCGAGAACGCCATTAATCAGCCCAGAGACCATCATGATTTTGGCTGGGGTTTTGGTATCACCTGTGGCACGAATGGCGGCATTACCTGCCATCGGTACCACCAATAAAGGAATCGTGAGGTACCATATCTGCATATATTCATGGATCAGTGGAAGTAAATCTTTACTGGCGCCTAATGCAGAAAAAACGGGAACAATGGTGGCAGCACCCAACCAGCCAAGCAACATCACGAGCAACAAGGCCAATAATAATCCGTGGGTTGATACGCGCGCCGCATCTTGGTGATCTCCTTGGCCGAGTAAACGTCCGACAAGTGCTGCAATACCGACTCCTAACCCGAGAGTGATGGAGTTCACCGCAAAGGTGATAGGAAAGGTAAAACTCACCGCTGCCAACGCCTCTGTCCCTAGTTGCGAGATAAAAAAGGTATCGACCACGTTGAACATGATGATCGCAAACAGGCCGAACACCATTGGAATCGTCATTTTGCGCAAGGTTTGATTAATTGGAGCAGAAAGCAACCCGTGTTTATCGTTCATAGTCTCTGATCGCTGAGTTGGGACGGCTTACCCTAGCGGATCCGCATAAGGTGAGAAAGTTACGTGTCTAAAAAAAACAAAAAAATTGCTGTAAAGCCCTTGGGAAAGAAAAAGTCCGTCCCCACATAGGGAGAGACATCAGGTACCGGACGCATGTACGGCCTGTGTGCATACTTACTTCATCAAACGGAACATCATTACTAATTCAGGAGACGACCGATGAACATTCGTCCACTACATGATCGCGTTATCGTTGAGCGCCAAGAAGCTGAGTCTAAATCAGCGGGCGGCATCGTGTTAACTGGTTCTGCTGCAGAAAAATCTACCCGCGGTAAAGTACTGGCGGTAGGTAAAGGCCGTATTCTTGAAAACGGCAGTGTGCAGCCGTTGGACGTTCAAGTGGGTGACACTGTTATCTTCTCTGAAGGCTTTGGTACCAAAACCGAAAAGATCGAGGGTCAAGAGGTTTTGATCTTGTCTGAAAGCGACATTATGGCAATCGTTGAGTAATTCATTTCACCTCCAATCAATAACGTAAGAAAGGAATAAAAACATGGCTGCTAAAGACGTTAAATTTAGTGACGACGCACGTGCGAAAATGCTCGAAGGTGTGAATGTTCTGGCGGATGCCGTTCGCGTCACACTGGGCCCTAAAGGCCGTAACGTAGTGCTCGACAAATCATTCGGTGCACCAACCATCACTAAAGATGGTGTTTCTGTTGCGCGTGAAATTGAGCTGGAAGACAAATTCCAGAACATGGGCGCGCAAATGGTGAAAGAAGTCGCTTCACAAGCCAATGATGCGGCGGGTGACGGCACGACCACAGCGACCGTATTGGCGCAGTCTATTATTAGCGAAGGCCTAAAAGCAGTTGCTGCGGGCATGAACCCAATGGATCTCAAACGTGGTATCGACAAAGCTGTCGTTGCCGCGGTGGAAGAGCTGAAAAATCTGTCTGCACCTTGCACCAGCAACAATGCTATTGAGCAAGTGGGAACTATCTCGGCAAACTCTGACCACACTGTTGGTAAGCTTATCGCACAAGCAATGGACAAAGTGGGCCGTGACGGTGTGATCACTGTTGAAGAAGGACAGTCGCTGCAAGACGAACTGAGCGTTGTGGAAGGCATGCAGTTCGACCGCGGTTACTTGTCTCCGTACTTCATTAACAATCAAGAAGCCGGTAATGTTGAACTGGATAACCCATTTATCCTACTGATCGACAAAAAAGTCTCTAACATTCGCGAACTACTGCCAACCCTTGAAGCGGTTTCTAAAGCGTCTCGTCCGCTGCTGATCATTGCAGAAGATCTTGAAGGTGAAGCGCTGGCCACCTTGGTGGTAAACAATATGCGCGGCATTGTTAAAGTGGCAGCAGTGAAAGCACCTGGTTTCGGTGATCGTCGTAAGGCGATGTTACAAGACATCGCGACCCTGACTGCAGGTACTGTCGTGTCTGAAGAGATCGGTATGGATCTTGAGAAAGTGACACTAGAAGACCTTGGCCAAGCCAAGCGTGTCACCATTACTAAAGACAACACCACAATTGTTGATGGTATTGGTGAAGAAGCGGCGATCGAAGGTCGTGTTGCTCAAATTCGTCAACAAATCGAAGACGCGACGTCTGACTACGACAAAGAAAAACTGCAAGAGCGCGTTGCCAAACTGGCTGGTGGTGTTGCGGTGATTAAAGTCGGCGCGGCGACCGAAGTTGAAATGAAAGAGAAGAAAGATCGCGTTGAAGACGCATTGCACGCAACCCGTGCTGCGGTTGAAGAAGGCGTGGTTGCCGGTGGTGGCGTTGCGCTTATCCGTGCTGCAAGCAAAGTCGGTGAGCTAAAAGGCGATAACGAAGAGCAAAATGTCGGTATCCGTGTGGCGCTACGTGCGATGGAGTCACCACTGCGTCAAATCGCCACTAACGCAGGTGACGAAGACTCAGTGGTTGCGAACAACGTGAAAGCGGGTGAAAACCACTTTGGCTACAACGCATCAACCGGTGAATACGGTGACATGATTGAAATGGGTATCCTGGATCCAACCAAAGTGACGCGTAGTGCGCTTCAGTTTGCGGCATCCGTGGCTGGCCTGATGATCACCACCGAAGCCATGATTACTGATCTGCCACAAAAAGATGGCGGCGCTGATATGGGTGCTGCTGGAATGGGCGGTATGGGAGGAATGGGCGGCATGATGTAATCTGCCTCTCCTCCTTAAAGAAAAAACCCAGCTTCGGCTGGGTTTTTTCGTTCTCGGGCTGACGCCAATAACGCGACTCAGTGCGGAGACGCAGATGAAAAAATATTCATCACTGCTACACCCGAGACAATCAGTACCATGCCGATAATCGCCGCTGTATCGAGTTTTTGGTCAAAGACAAGCCAGCCAATTAAAGCAATCAATGTTACACCAGCACCTGCCCAAATTGCATAAGCGATACCAACCGGTATAGCGCGTAGTGTCAGCGCGAGTAAATAGAAAGAAAAACTGTACCCCACTACGACTAACACCGAAGGGACGAGCTTTGAAAAGCCGTCGCTGTTTTTGAGTGACGCCGTTGCAATCACCTCTGCCACAATCGCAAACCCCAGAAAAAGCCAGTGCTTCATATCGATGACTCCCAAGTGAGAAACAGGCCGACTATGCTACCAGCCCCTTTTCATGATGTATGCCTCATTTTTTCTAGAGAAAGGTGAAAATTTCGACTATGTTAATAAATCCAAACAAAAACAAGCCTTGACTGAACGTTAAAATAGACAAAAAAAGCGACTTAGTATGTTTTTTGTGCGGGTGAGTTTTTTTTTGCAAAAAGGGGTTGCGGTAAAAACTGAGATCTCTATACTGCGCTTCCTGTCGACGGGGCAACGAGACGTAAGTCACGAAATGCAGACCACTAAGTCGACACGCTCTTTAACAATTTGACCTATGCAATCTGTGTGGGCACTCGTTGAGAATAGACAAAAAGATTTATTCGATGAACTGAGTGACCAATTCATGTTGGTACAGCCTTGAGCTGTTTTGATTTCACTTTTTTAAAAGTGGATGCCAACAAGAGCACAGTCAATTCGTTTGTCTCGCAAGAGACGAACAAAACAGAAAGTGGCGTATTATGCCACTCCCGCTCAACGATGAGCGGCGCTCTTTAACAATTTGACCTATGCAATCTGTGTGGGCACTCGTTGAGAATAGACAAAAAGATTTATTCGATGAACTGAGTGACCAATACGAAACAACGTTTACGTTGTTCGGCACAGTCAATTCGTTTGTCTCGCAAGAGACGAACAAAACAGTATTTATCGAGCCGTTTGTCTTTTCTTWGGAAAAGCAAACACCAAAACTTTAATTGAAGAGTTTGATCATGGCTCAGATTGAACGCTGGCGGCAGGCCTAACACATGCAAGTCGAGCGGAAACGGCAGTATTGAAGCTTCGGTGGATTTACTGGACGTCGAGCGGCGGACGGGTGAGTAACGGCTGGGAACCTGCCCTGACGAGGGGGATAACCGTTGGAAACGACGGCTAATACCGCATAATGTCTTRRTTCRTTAGAGYYRGGACCAAAGGTGGCCTCTACATGTAAGCTATCGCGTTGGGATGGGCCCAGTTAGGATTAGCTAGTTGGTAAGGTAATGGCTTACCAAGGCAACGATCCTTAGCTGGTTTGAGAGGATGATCAGCCACACTGGGACTGAGACACGGCCCAGACTCCTACGGGAGGCAGCAGTGGGGAATATTGCACAATGGGGGAGACCCTGATGCAGCCATGCCGCGTGTGTGAAGAAGGCCTTCGGGTTGTAAAGCACTTTCAGCAGTGAGGAAGGTYGTGTACTTAATACGTGCACGGCTTGACGTTAGCTGCAGAAGAAGCACCGGCTAACTCCGTGCCAGCAGCCGCGGTAATACGGAGGGTGCGAGCGTTAATCGGAATTACTGGGCGTAAAGCGCATGCAGGCGGTTTGTTAAGTCAGATGTGAAAGCCCGGGGCTCAACCTCGGAACCGCATTTGAAACTGGCAGGCTAGAGTCTTGTAGAGGGGGGTAGAATTTCAGGTGTAGCGGTGAAATGCGTAGAGATCTGAAGGAATACCAGTGGCGAAGGCGGCCCCCTGGACAAAGACTGACGCTCAGATGCGAAAGCGTGGGTAGCAAACAGGATTAGATACCCTGGTAGTCCACGCCGTAAACGCTGTCTACTTGGAGGTTGAGGTTTTAGACTTTGGCTTTCGGCGCTAACGCATTAAGTAGACCGCCTGGGGAGTACGGCCGCAAGGTTAAAACTCAAATGAATTGACGGGGGCCCGCACAAGCGGTGGAGCATGTGGTTTAATTCGATGCAACGCGAAGAACCTTACCTACTCTTGACATCCAGCGAAGCCTTTAGAGATAGAGGYGTGCCTTCGGGAGCGCTGAGACAGGTGCTGCATGGCTGTCGTCAGCTCGTGTTGTGAAATGTTGGGTTAAGTCCCGCAACGAGCGCAACCCTTATCCTTGTTTGCCAGCACRTAATGGTGGGAACTCCAGGGAGACTGCCGGTGATAAACCGGAGGAAGGTGGGGACGACGTCAAGTCATCATGGCCCTTACGAGTAGGGCTACACACGTGCTACAATGGCAGATACAGAGGGCAGCGAGACAGCGATGTTTAGCGAATCCCTTAAAGTTTGTCGTAGTCCGGATTGGAGTCTGCAACTCGACTCCATGAAGTCGGAATCGCTAGTAATCGTGGATCAGAATGCCACGGTGAATACGTTCCCGGGCCTTGTACACACCGCCCGTCACACCATGGGAGTGGGCTGCACCAGAAGTAGATAGCTTAACCTTCGGGAGGGCGTTTACCACGGTGTGGTTCATGACTGGGGTGAAGTCGTAACAAGGTAGCCCTAGGGGAACCTGGGGCTGGATCACCTCCTTACTGACGCTATTCTTGCGAGTGTTCACACAGATTGCTTGTACACACCGCCCGTCACACCATGGGAGTGGGCTGCACCAGAAGTAGATAGCTTAACCTTCGGGAGGGCGTTTACCACGGTGTGGTTCATGACTGGGGTGAAGTCGTAACAAGGTAGCCCTAGGGGAACCTGGGGCTGGATCACCTCCTTACTGACGCTATTCTTGCGAGTGTTCACACAGATTGTATAGGTTGAAATTGAAAGAGAGCACATCATTGCTTTGATGGGTCTGTAGCTCAGCTGGTTAGAGCGCACCCCTGATAAGGGTGAGGTCGGTGGTTCAAGTCCACTCAGACCCACCAACACATCCCCAAATGTGTTGGTTAACAAAGTAATCAATGTGGGGCTATAGCTCAGCTGGGAGAGCGCCTGCCTTGCACGCAGGAGGTCAGCAGTTCGATCCTGCTTAGCTCCACCACTTTTTAAGCGTATTTATAWTGATAAGTGCCTTTAAAAAGTGGTTTATCGTCGTGATAAAYACACATGCTCTTTAACAATCTGGAAAGCTGACAAGTCATTCTTTAAGAATGACAGTAAAGTTCTCAATCAGTGACATATCATGTCACTCACACAATCAAGTGTGCTTGGACTTTGTCTTATTAAATCAATAACGACAAAGTTTCTATTTGAGTCCGGCAAAAACAAAACCTTAGTTGTTTAAACCGTTTGTTTTCACTTACATGCTCTCTTTAACAATCTGGAAAGCTGACAAGTCATTCTTTAAGAATGACAGTAAAGTTCTCAATCAGTGACATATCATGTCACTCACACAATCAAGTGTGCTTGGACTTTGTCTTATTAAATCAATAACGACAAAGTTTCTATTTGAGTCCGGCAAAAACAAAACCTTAGTTGTTTAAACCGTTTGTTTTCACTTTTTAAAAGTGAAAGTAAATAAGCAAGACCTTTTGGGGTTGTATGGTTAAGTGACTAAGCGTAGACGGTGGATGCCTTGGCWGTCAGAGGCGATGAAGGACGTATTAACTTGCGAAAAGCCCAGATAAGGCAGTAAAAGCCATTTGAATCTGGGATATCCGAATGGGGAAACCCACCTGCATAAGCAGGTATCTTAGCGTGAATACATAGCGCTAAGA